>JAEZQV010000397.1 GCA_023441125.1 Bacillota bacterium | reverse complement strand
AACTGATGGCCCTGTGGGCCAAGCAAAGAGGGATTGGCGGCTTTATCATTGATGGCGCCATTCGTGATATCGGAGCCTTACGCAAAATGCCGCTGCCTATTTATGCGGCGGGAGTGACACCAGCCGGTCCTTATAAAGACGGACCGGGGGAGATCAATGTGCCGATCCATTGTGGCGGTGTGGTGGTTCAGCCGGGCGATATAGTAGTTGGCGACGAGGACGGTATTGTCGTCATCAGCCCGCGGGATGCCGCGGATATCCTGGAAAAATCCAAAGCCAAAGCCCGGGCGGAAAGTAAAATTATGGCGGATATCGCCGCTATGGCCTGGGACCGGACCTGGGTGGACCCGGCTTTGGCCGAGCGTAAAGCGGAAGTGGTAGAGGAAGAGTATGTGACTTATTTCCACCTGCGGTAATACACAAGTCGGGGAGGAGTTCATTGTGTCTGCGGAAACCAAACTGATACGGGCGGACCGTTTGCGCAACTACTGTCAGCGTCTGTTTCAACAGGTCGGCGTACCGCCGGCGGAAGCCTACATCAATGCCGATAGCCTGGTGGACGCCGACTTAAAGGGAATCGACTCCCATGGGGTAAGCAGGATGGCCATTTATCTGAAAAGATTACGGCTGGGAATTGTTAATCCGGCTGTCGAACTAAAGGTGGTCGCCGAAAGTCCGGGCACCGCCGTATATGATGCCTGTAACAGCCTGGGAGCCGTAGCCGCCTGCAAAGCCATGGAAGCGGCCATCGGCAAAGCCCGTACAACCGGGATTGCTTTTATCACGGTTTGCAACTCCAATCACTACTCGGCAGCCGCGTACTTTGCCCAAATGGCCTTAGCCCATGACATGATCGGTTTTACTGCCAGTAATGGCCCGGCTCGCATCGCCCCCTGGGGCGGTACGGCGGCCATGTTCGGCACAAATCCGCTGGCATATGCTGTTCCGGCCGGTAGCGAGCTGCCGATTATCGCCGATATGGCCAGCAGTGTTGTCGCCCGGGGCAAGATTATCATGGCTGCCAAGCACGAACAGCCGATTCCTTTAGGCTGGGCGCGCAACCGGTTGGGTGAAGATACCACCGATGCCCGGGAGGCACTGGCGGGAACCGTATTGCCGTTTGGCGGTCCCAAAGGGTACGCCATTGCGATGATGATTGAGGTCCTGACCGGTATATTGGCGGGCTCATGTTTCACTACCGCCATCCGGGATTTATACAGCGATTTTGACAGGCCCACCGGCACAAGCCATTATTTTGGCGCTATAAACCTTGCCGCCTTTGGCCCGGTGCAGGAGTTCAAGGCAGCAATCGATAAGTTTATTAGCAGCGTGAAAAATAATCCCAGGGCTAACGGCGTGGCGGAAATCCTTCTCCCCGGGGAAAGAGGTCTGATCTTAAAGCAGCAGCGGCTGCAATCAGGAATTCCTCTGCCCCGCCTTACGTTAGACAGCTTAAAAGAAGAAGGCGAAGAATGTGGCGTACTCTATGATCTTGAATGAATGGTTAAGTAAACGGATGTTTGTGGTGGTCCTGGCGGCGATTGGCCTGGGCTACTGTCTGTCTATCCCCGACAGCCCGGTTGTGCGTTTTCTCCTGGTGGCCTTGTTTGCCTACATGACCTTTGTTACTTCGCTAAGTACAGGACTGAAGAGTTTTATTCAGGTACTGGGACGACCGTGGGTGCCGTTATGGGCGTTGCTGCTCATCCATCTTGTGACCCCGTTAACTGCCTATTTGTTGGGAAACTTATTTTTAGCAGACTCAGACCAGGCAAAACTGGGGCTGCTGGTAGGGGCTGCTATTCCGGTAGGCGTCACATCAGTAATTTGGACATCCCTTACCCAGGGCAATGTACCGATGTGCCTCGTGGCCGTTACGCTGGATACGTTTATCGTGCCGGTATTGCTGCCGTTTTACTATAAATTGGTCGTTAATCAGTCGATTATTATTAATTATCTGGCCCTGATTATCCAACTAGTTTTAATGGTGACAATTCCGAGCATACTGGGCATGATCCTTTATGATCAGACCGACGGAAAAACAGCCAGTTTTGCCAGAGGCATCGGCGGACTGACTTCTAAACTCGCCTTGTTTATTGTAATACTCTTAAACGCATCACTCGTATTACCGGAATTTAGCTGGTCATTGGATATTGTACATATGATGGCCGTTGCATTGCTGCTGGTAGTATCTGGCTATGTCCTTGGCTATGTTGGTTCGTTATGTATACCAAACCACTCCCGCGATATTATGATGGCAATGATTTATAGTGTTGGCATGCGCAATATTAGTTGTGGACTGGTCATAGCCATTACCTATTTTCCGCCGGCAGTGGCAGTTCCCATTATCTTATGTATGCTGTTCCAGCAGCCAGTTGCAGCGGCAATTCCTAGTATTTTTAAATACTTTGATGAAAGAAGATTTGTAGAGGAGTAAAAGAGCAACTCCGGATTTTTATAATTAATTGTTAGGGGATAGCATAGACCAGAACACCATTGAGTTTTAATTTCTAAATGATTTTCTAAGTATAATAAATAATCATTTATTGGAAAATAACATCAATGAAGAAGGAATTATAAAATTAATAGCAAATAGGTAACAAACAATGTTTTGATCAACACGACTATCTGGAATAATAAATTAATGAACGCCGATAGTGTGGGCATTTAAGCAGGAGGACACTAATGTATAATATTCGTGCAATTGAACGGGCATTCAAATTGCTGGAATGCTTTTCGTCTGATAAGCCGCATATGGGCGTTACCGAATTATCAGAAGCTATTGAATTATCCAAGGCTACTACATTTCGGATAGCGGAAACTCTGGAGCAGCTTGGGTATCTGCATAAAGATGAAAAGGTACAAACCTATTCTATTGGCTCGAAAGTTTTGGGCCTGGGGCAGGTTTTTCTTGATAATTTAGATTTTAGGACCGTTTCCGTCCCATACATGAAAAAGATTCGTGACACCTTGGATGAAACAGTCAGCCTGTACATTGTAGTAAATGGTAAAAGAGTCTGTGTGGAAAGGATTCATAGTTCCCAGGCTTTGCGCATGGTCGTTACCGTTGGAGAAGATGTTCCGTTGGATAAAGGGGCATCCGCCAGGGTATTATTAGCATTTTTGAATCAACGCAGTGCTTTTGATGAAGATACCCTGGAGAAAGTCCGGCAAGATGGTTATGCATTCAGTTCTAATGAAAGAGGCGAAGGGGTATCTGCCATATCGGTACCAATTCGTAACTTTAAAAGAGAAATTGTGGCTGCCTTAACTATTTCAGGACCATCGTTCCGGTACACTCAGGAGACCCTACCACGGTACATAGCATTGATGAAAGAAACCGCAGGGGCAATATCTGCCAAGCTTGGTTTTATTGATTTTTAATATTACGCTTACGGGAAAGTAGTAAAACCATTTCAACGAGGGCTGGCATGGCTGGTGCAGTCGGTGGAATGGTTTTTTTATGTTTGCAGAGGGTGAATATTGGATTTTTCGATTTATTAAATTATAAATAATCAAAAAATTTTCAATGTAAGAAGGAATCAGCTATACAATAGCGAATAAAGTAAAATAATAAAACAGTGTTTTATTTAATGAAACAAAGAATAATACGAAACACATTTGTTCCCTTAAAATAGTATAAATTAAAGTACCGTTATCTGCCTTTGCGCACCAGGCATCAAATTCGCCGATTAGGGGCACCGGCTAATTCTGTAGCTGTGAAGAACTATTCAACTCCAAACAAGGCCAATAGCCAGCGTTGAGCATACAAACGGTAGCAATGTATTATTAGCATACAATGAAACTAGAGATTACTGTGTAATCTCTATAGTTTTCGAAATTTAATGAAACAGTGTTTCGTTAAATAAAACAAAAAGTATACAATAAAGTTCCCGGGTTGCACCATAAGCGTGTCTCGCCTTCGGCAACTTGGGGTACTGAAGTACAGCCCAACAAGATGTTAGTGTACTTGATGTTTCTACATCAGGCGCTGATTATAAAAGAATGGTAGGAGTGAATGGTATGTCAAATGCATTAAAGGGCGTTCGCGTTATTGACGCGGCAGCTGTAATAGCTGCACCTTTTGGCGCAGCGCTGCTAGGAGATTTTGGCGCAGAGGTCATTAAAGTGGAAATGCCTGGTAAGGGAGATTCTGCCCGGGGAATGGGTCCGATGTATAAGGGTGAATCCCTGAGGTGGCCGACATTTTCCAGAAATAAGAAAGGCATTACGCTTGATTTAAGGAAAGAAGCGGGCAAACATCTTTTCCTAAAGCTCGTGGCAAAAAGCGATGTGATCTTTGAGAATTTCCGGACAGGTACTTTTGACAAATGGGGCTTAGATTATGAAACTCTTAAGAAAGCCAACCCTAAAATAATTGTTGTGCATATCACCGGTTATGGTCAAACAGGTCCTAATGCCCATCTGGCTGGTTTTGGTACACCCTGCACGGCTTTTTCCGGCTTAACCTATATAACCGGGTACCCTGATAAACCGCCTGTTAATCCCCCGATCTCGCTCGCGGATTATCTTGCCGGCCTCTATGGCGCTTTTGCGGCCATGCTGTGCCTTTATTACCGGGATGCTAACAATGGCAGCGGACAGGAAGTAGACCTAAGTCTGTATGAAGGCATTATCCGCATGCTGGAAGGCCATATTGCCGACTATGATAAGACCGGGAAAATTAAGGAGAGAAGACCCAGTATCAGCGGTTCCGCCAGCCCATCCGGTACTTTTAAATCCAAAGACGGAAAATGGGTTGTGCTGGTGTGCAGTACAGACCGGACTTTCGAATATTTTGCCCACGGTATCGGTAGAAGTGACTTGCTGGAGGATCCGCGCTTTAATAAGAATGCGGCCCGTGTTGCGAACAATGTTCTTATGGAGCAAATAGTATCTGGGTGGATGGGTTCGCATGAGTACAAAGAGATTAAGGAAATTCTTGATAAGGCCGGTGCACCGGTTAGCCTGGTTTATAGTATGGAGGATATCTTTGAAGATTCGCATTATCAGGCCAGGGGAAACCTCGTTGAAGTGGACCATCCAACCTTCGGAACCTTGAAAATTCCCGGAGTAGTGCCTAAGCTAAGTGCCACCCCGGGAGAAATCAAATGGATTGGGCCTGATTTGGGCGCACATAACCAGGAAGTGTACCAGGACCTGCTGGGGGTTTCACCGGCTGAAATTGAGGAGCTTAAAGATAAGGGAATCATTTAGAGCTTTGGCGGACAATACAGATAAGGTCCTAGGCAGGTCTGTTAAGAAAGGGTGGGATTATCAATGGAAAGTATTAAGCTGGTATGGCCTGATAAAGTAACCATTTGTGAGGTTGGTTTACGGGATGGCCTGCAAAATGAGAAACGAATATTCAGCGTTGAAGAAAAACTGGAGCTGCTGGCGGCAACAGTTGAATCCGGCGTTAAAATTATAGAAATTGGTTCCTTCGTTCATCCCAAAGCCGTACCCCAAATGGCTGACACGGATAAGGTAGTGGAAGCCATGAAGCAGGTGAATGGGGTTGAATACCGTGGTTTGGTAGCAAATCTCAAGGGTGTGGAGCGTGCTTATGCCGCAGGGCTTAGCAAAGTCAAACTCACGGTATCGGCCAGTGAAGCGCACTGCATCAACAATTTTAACAGAACGCCGTTGGCGATGATAGAAAACTTCCAACCCTGCGTAGAATTTGCCGCCAAAAACAATATGGAAGTTTCCGGTGCCATTTCAACTGCCTTTGGCTGCCCGTTTATCGGCAAGGTACCGGTACAGCAGGTGGAAAATGCAGTTCACGGTTTTGTTAAATTAGGTATTACCGAATTGTCGCTGTCTGATACAACGGGCATGGCCAATCCTCGCCAGGTCTATGAATTGGGGACATATATGGTTAAAACCTTTCCTCAGGTGAAGTGGGTGATGCATTTTCACAACACCCGTGATATGGCATTAGCTAATATTATAGCCGGCATGCAAGCGGGAATCAGAGTATTTGATGGAGCTTTTGCCGGCTTGGGCGGGTGTCCTTTCGCCCCGGGTGCCTCGGGCAACGTTGCTACCGAGGATATTGTCCATATGCTCCATGAAATGGGCGTGGATACAGGTATTAATTTGGAGAAAGCGATAAATACGGCTCGTTTAGCTCAACAGTTTGTGGAGCATGAGGCCGGAAGTGCTGTGTTGAAAGCTGGCCGTTGTCAGGATTTGGTCCAAGAAAAGCCTCAATATCAGGACAATAAATAAAATGTAAATTTCAAGCAGAGCTGCTTATTAATGATTTATTGTATTTAAGTTTGACATAGCCTGAGACTGCTTTTTCGGCCACAGGCCTAATTGGGAGGAAAAAATGGAAAAAGAAATCACAATACTAAAGGAGCGCTGCAAGGGCTGCAACATCTGTGTTGCCTTATGTCCCAAGAAAGTTCTGGACCTTGATACTTTGGGCAAAGTGTACCTAGTCGATGAAGCGGCTTGCGTCGGCTGCGGGCAGTGTGAACTGCACTGTCCGGACTATGCAATTTATATTGAAAAGAAGGTGGGAGCATGACACAAGCAAAGCTAATGCAAGGAAATGAAGCTTGCGCTGCCGGGGCCTTAGCGGCCGGTGTAAGATTTTTCGGCGGCTATCCTATTACCCCGTCTACCGAGATCGCTGAGTTCATGGCTAAAGAGCTGCCAGGCTGTAAGGGTACCTTTATCCAGATGGAAGATGAAATTGCCGGGATTGCCGTCGTTCTCGGCGCGGCGCTGGCTGGTAAAAAAGTTCTTACCGCTACATCAGGACCGGGTTTCTCGCTTAAGCAAGAGCTTATCGGTTATGCCGCCATCGCAGAAATTCCAATGATTCTTGTTAATGTTCAACGAGTAGGCCCGTCAACCGGACAACCGACAGCACCTGCGCAGGGCGATGTCATGCAGGCCCGCTGGGGAACGCACGGCGATCATCCCATTATCGCCCTGTCGCCGTGGACTGTCAGGGAAGCTTTTGACGCTACCGTCCAGGCCGTCAACTATTCCGAGCGGTTTCGTACTCCGGTCATCGTCCTGCTGGACGAAGTTGTGGGCCACATGCGGGAGAAAGTTGTACTGCCCGAACCCGCAGAACTAAAACTTTACCCGCGCCGCAACCCGGAAGATTCCAATACCTCCGCGTCCGCTTATAAACCCTATACACCCATGAGCGACCTCGTACCCAATCCTGCCGATTTCGGCAAAGGTCACCGGATCCATGTGACCGGCTTGATTCACGATGAAACAGGTTTTCCTACCGGCAGCCCCAAAGTTACCGAGGAAACCATCCGGCGTCTCCACGAAAAAATCCGGATCGCCGAGGATGAAATCACCCACTATGATGAATTCTTCATGGAAGATGCAGAGTATGCTGTTATCGCCTACGGCGGCACTGCCCGGACTGCTTACGCCGCTGTGGCAGATGCCCGGAAAAAAGGCATTAAAGTGGGGCTGGTTCGTCTCATGACCATTTGGCCCTTTGCCAATAAAGCGGTACAAGCAGTAGCGAGAGCAGTGAAAGCCATTCTTGTACCTGAAATGAACTACGGACAGCTCGTTTTAGAAGTAGAACGCGTTGCCGGTGGTCAGGCAGCGGTTATTTCCCTGCCCAAATACAACACCGAAATTTTTACCCCGCAGGAAATTTGCGCTGCCATTGAAAATCTTCCCCAGGAGGTAGCAAAGTGAGAAGTCATGAAAAATATTTCCGCATGAACCGTCTGCCCCATATCTGGTGTCCTGGCTGCGGCAACGGTATTGTCATGAAAGCCATTGCGCAGGCGGCAGATCAACTTAGCCTCAATCCGGACATGACGGTCATTGTATCCGGCATTGGGTGCTCGTCCCGGGCATCGGGTTATATGGATTGCAATACACTGCATACCGCCCACGGCCGGGCCATTCCTTTTGCCACCGGCGTCAAGCTGGCAAATCCTGAACTGACTGTTATTGTCATCACGGGTGATGGCGACTGTACTGCCATTGGCGGCAACCACTTCATTCACGGAGCCAGAAGAAATGTGGATTTGACGGTGGTATTGTTCAACAATAACATTTACGGCATGACTGGCGGCCAGGCATCACCGCTGACGCCGGTAGGTAAGAGTGCCACCACTGCACCCTATGGTACGATCGACCGTCCGTTTGATCCCTGTAGTCTGGCTAAAGCCGCCGGTGCCACCTATGTTGCCCGTGGTACTACTTATCATGCCAAACCGCTGGTAGACCTTATTGTCCAAGGCATCACTAACAATGGCTTCTCCCTGGTAGAAACCATTACGCAATGCCCCATCTCCTATGGCCGGCGGAATAAAATGGGTGATGCCGCCGGGCAACTCAAATGGATGAGCGAAAACGCCCTGCCGGTGACTGCCTATGAGAAACTGGCAGAAAATAAAAAGGGTGATAAATTCCCTATCGGCGTTCTGCATCAGGCCCAGTTTCCGGAATACAGCGACGAGTATGCCAAAGTCATCGCCACAGCAGCAGCTAAGAAGGAGGTCAAATAATGCAACAGTTACGATTATCCGGATCAGGAGGACAAGGCGTTATAACTGCAGCCATCATCCTGGCGGAAGCTGCCATTATGGAAGGCAAAAATGCCGTGCAGTCCCAGTCGTATGGACCGGAAGCCCGGGGCGGCGCTTCTAAGTCTGAAGTTATTATCTCGGAGGAGGCTATTTATCATCCGAAGGTTGTGTGTCCGGAATTTGTGCTTGCTCTGACCCAGCAGGCAGCCGCCACCTATGCTAAAGATATGGCTGGTGAGGGCATCCTGATCATCGATGAAGACCTGGTACCGCAGCCGCCCGCTTTTGGAAAAATTGTCAAAGTCCCTATGACGCGGCTGGCGAAAACAGCACTGGGCAGGGATCTCTTTACGAACATCATCGCCCTGGGGGTGCTTGTCAAGGTGACCGGTGTGGTCTCTTTTGCCGCAATTCAGCAGGCGGTAAGTAAACGGGTTCCACCCGCAACCATTGAGAAGAATATGAAGGCTCTGCAGCTCGGTTATGAGGCTGTGTAGGCTGCTCTGCCGGAGAGAGTATTCTTTTTCGGCAAAGCAGTTTGGGGAATAAAAACAGAATAATTTAAAAATTAATCAATTACTGAAAATTGAGTCAAAGAAGTACATATTGACTACTTGAAATAATATTCCGAAAAATCATACATCTAGCAGGAATTAGCAAATAAATGGCAAATAGTATACAATAAATAAAACATCGTTTCGTCTAATGATACGAAGTTATTGGGGGAGTTCATTTGGAGTTTAAACAACTTGTTTTCAATAGAAGAACTATCCGTCGATTTCTTCCTGAATCGATTAGTAAAGCTGATATTGCAGAGATTATTTCGATTGCCACCAATGCCTGCAACTCGGGTAATGAACAGTTTTGGCATTTCATTATCATTCAAAATGACAATGTTAAAAAAGAAATGGCACAGGTTGTACGCAAAAAAGCAAGTCAGTTGAATCAGGAAATAGCAAAGGTAAAGGCGGCGGAACCGGCATATGTTCCCCAGGAATTTTACCTGGAAGCACCCGTTGTTATTGGTGTAGTATCAACAGATAAATACCGGACGAAAGCCGATTTGCTAATGCGTGAAGTTGGTTATGGCGACCAGGAAATTGCCGATTTAAGGTGTAGAAGTGATTTGCAGACAATTGGTGCAGTTACCCAATTAATACTGCTTGCGGCCTGGGAAAAGGGTTTCGGCAGTTGCTGGATGACAGGACCGCTATTTGCCCGTAAAGAATTGGAAGCCCTGCTCGGAATTACCGGTGATAAATCGCTGGCCGCTTTAATTCCTATTGGTAAGCCGGCTGTGATGCCGAATAGGCGGGGAAGAAAACCGGTAGAGGAAGTTATCAGTTTTGTCGACTGACCAGGTGTTAATATCGCAGGGAATATTTCGTATCCTTGCGATAGGAAGTGTTTCGGAAAACAATAGAATTCCTTGCTAGATGATACTATATAACCATGTCTTATAAATGAAACGATGTTTTATTATATAAAACAAAAAAGGTGTTTGAAGATAAGAAGCGGGACTAAAGGGGTTTGATTATGGGACAGAATTTGTTTGAAAAAATTATCTCCACCCACTTAGTAAGCGGAGAGATGATTGCCGGAAAGGAAATAGGAATCAGGATTGACCAGACTTTGACTCAGGATTCACTTGGGGCGATGGCCTACCTTCAGTTTGAGGCCCTGAATATACCACAAGTGAAAACCAAATTATCAGTTTCGTACAGTGATCATATTTTGGCACAGTATGGGCCGGCCAACGCCGACGTTCACCGGTATCTGGAAACTGTCGCCGACAAACATGGTATTGTATTTTCAAAACCGGGAAACGGAATTTGTCATCAGGTACATCTTGAACGCTTTAGCCGTCCGGGGCAGACACTAATCGGGGGCGATAGCCATACCGTTACCTGCGGCGCAGCGGGTATGGCGGCAATCGGTGTAGGCGGCCTGGATGTGGCGTTGGCCATGGGGGGAAGTCCGTTTTATACGACATACCCCAAAGTTAAAAAAGTAATTTTACATGGTAAACTGAAGCCCTGGTCTACCGCCAAAGATATAATCCTGGAAGTGCTGAAGACGTTGACATCTAAGGGGAATGTGGCTACTGTTTTGGAATATGGCGGTGACGGGATTGCTACTCTGACTGTGCCTGAGCGCTCCACGATTGCCAATATGGGAGCAGAAACCGGCGTTACAACTTCGATTTTCCCAAGCGATGCTATGACTCGTAAATTTTTTATCGCCCAGAACCGTGAAAATGAGTGGCAGGAATTGCTGCCGGATGCAGATGCTAAGTATGACGGCGTAATCGAGATTGATCTGGCAACTATTGAACCTAATGTTGCACTGCCGCATTCGCCTGATAAAGTGATAACCGTCCAGGCAGCAGGCGAGATTGCCGTGGATCAGGTTTTGGTCGGCAGCTGCACCAACTCCTCTTTTCTTGATTTGATGCGGGTGGCAGAAATCTTGAAAGGTCGTAAGGTCAATCCGCATGTAAGCTTTGGCGTTGTGCCAGGATCAAGACAAGTGATGTCGATGATTGCAGCAAACGGTGCACTGAGCCATATTCTTGCGGCTGGCGCCAGGATCCTGGAAACAGGCTGCGGCTTCTGCGTGGGCCAGGGACAATCGCCGCAAACAGCGGGCGTGTCTGTGCGTACCAATAACCGTAATTTTCTAGGCAGAAGTGGTACTCAGGACGGGGCTGTTTATCTGACGAGTCCGGAAACTGCTGCTGCTACGGCTTTGAGTGGCAAATTAACCGATCCGCGTGAGCTTGGGATGGACTATCCTGCTATTTTCCTGCCGGAAAAATATGACGTGGATGACACACTGGTGCTATTCCCTACCGGGAAAAAAGAAATTTACCGGAGTGTAATAATCGGTACACCGCCTTACAATACGGCAATGCCTGCTGAGTTAAAACCAGAAGTGGCGATAAAAGTTGGCAATATGATTAATACAGATGATATAATTCCCGGTGGGGAAGCAATGAATTATCGGGCCAATGTGCCTAAATCCTGCGAATTCGTTTTCCAATTTGTTGATGCCCAATTCCCGCAGAATTGCTCCAATATAATCGCAAAAGGGTATTCGCCCGTTATTGTTGCCGGCGAAAGCTATGGACAAGGTTCATCACGGGAGCATGCCGCTTTATGTCCAATGTATATGGGCGTGCGAACGGTGATAGCCGTAAGCATCGAACGCATTCACAAGGCAAACTTGATCAATTTCGGCATATTGCCGCTCAGGTTTGCTGATGCAGCCGATTATGACAGGCTTGAAAAGGGCGATGAATTATTCATAGATGACATTTATAAGACGATACAACTATCGCAAATTTCTGTGCGCAATATTACAAAAGGAACAAACTTCGCTGTCTTAAATGAGACGACCCCCCGGGAACGCGAGATTATTTTAAAAGGCGGCTTGCTAAATTATACAACTGCTCAATAAATAGAAATTCTGTTCAGGACGAAATACAGCTTTATAGAAAGAGGGGAAATATTTATGTGGAAAATCGCAATTTGTGTGTTAGTGCCAATTCTTATTCTGTTGTGTCCTGTCCCGGAAGGGTTGTCGCTTAAGGCCTGGCAATTATTTGCTCTGTACATGGCGGCGATGACCGGTCTTATATTGCGGCCTTACGCCGAGGCGGTAGTGTTTCTGACCATAATCGGCGTATCCGGGATAGTTTTTAATAATTTCAATGCGATGATCAGCGGCTTTTCCTTTTCCATGGTATGGCTGGTATTTTCAGCCTTTCTGATTGGTACAGCTTTTATTTCCACCGGGTTAGGCCGGCGTATTGCCTACGTAATGATCGGCGCTGTCGGTAATACATCCCTGCGGTTAGGTTATGTGGCCTGCCTGACAGATTTAATTATTAGTCCGGCGACTCCATCCAATGCGGCTAGAACAGGTGGCATCACCTACCCGATTTTTCAGAGTATCGCTGTTGCCCTTGGTTCGGAGCCGGGCCCGACAGCCAGAAAAATCGGGGCCTACCTGACGATGACAACCTATTTTGCCAGTTGGGCGACAAGCTGTGCTTTTATGACCGGTATTGCGACCATGCCACTCATTTTGTCCATTGGTGAAAAAACTTTAAAGATAGCTTCCGTGGATTGGATTCATTTTGCAATAGCGTCGCTAGTGCCTGCCTTGGCGATGTTGTTCGTAACACCACTAACCACCTATTTTATGTGCCCGCCGGAATTGAAAAAAATTGATAACAAAATTCTTGCGGCCAAAGGACTGGCTGAGTTGGGACCGATGAAAAAAGAGGAAAAAGTACTGGCCATTCTATTTGTCTTAGCCGTTTTAGGCTGGGCAATCGGCGGTTTTTTCAACATTGATGCCAATGCTATTGCCGTCGCCTTTGTTGCAGCCTTGCTGGTATTTAAGGTTGTTACCTGGGATCAGATTCTGGAATCCAAGGGAGCGTGGAGTACCTTTGTCTGGTATGGCGGTATCGTCGGTGTAATCAACGCTTTGACCGGTGCCAAGTTTTTTGAATGGTTGGGTAAATTTATCGGCGCTCATGTTAATCTGACTGGTGTTAATGATTTTGTAATCATCGCTTTCCTGGTACTCATTATTATCGGTTGCCGCTATTTCTTTGCTTCAGGAGTGGTTTTTGCCGCGTCGGTATTACCTATAGTATATACAATTGGTCTTGTCAGCAATGTGCCGGCAATACCCTGCTTCTTCCTTGTCGCTTATGTCTCGGCCTACGGCGGCATGGTTACCCACTATAGCGGTACTTTAAGTCCGATCCTATTCGGGGCCGGGTATGTTGACCAAGCCACATGGTGGAAACTCAGCTTAGCGACATCGCTCATTTATATGGTGATTTCTTTTGCCACAGGTCTGCCTTACTGGAAGATAACCGGAATTTGGTAAAAAGATAGATCCAGGCGTGGTTTTCCAGCTGGTTCTTTGCTTCCCCTCCTGCTGCCAAAAGCACTGGGAAAAGGCAGGCATCAAGGCTTATCCATCCTGTTAGAGCAATGCTCTATGTAGTGGGTTTTCCGGTTTGCGGGGAGCAGATCCAATAGAGTTTCCCAATTGCCAAGTCGTAGGACTATGTATCCCGCAGTATTCTGCAAACATGTTGATACTTTACATGGAAGCATAGACCGTGATTGATAGGAGTGAATTATCTTGAAATATGACGTACTGGTCATTGGCAGCGGCGGCGCTGGTATGCGCGCAGCTTTGGCGGCAGCCAGTCAGGGAGACTTGAATGTTGCACTGATGACAAAAACGTTTCCCACCAGATCAGCTACCTGCATGGCTCAGGGTGGAATCATTGCCGTACTGAATAATATTGATCCGGATGACAAAATTGAACACCATATTTTTGACACCATTAAAGGCAGTGATTACCTGGGAGACCAGGATGCTATTGAGTTTTTTTGCGAACAGATGCCGGCCTGCGTCAACGAAATGGATTATCTGGGAGTTGCTTTTTCCCGGATTGCCGATGGCCGGATAGCGCAGCGTCACTCCGGGGGCCAATCCCATGAGCGTACTTGTTTTGCATCTGACAAAAGCGGCCATTCCTTGCTGCATGCCGCCTATGAACAGTGCCTAAAGCATGATATCCAGGTGCTTGCCGACTGGCTGCTATTAGATTTGGTTGTAGAACAGGGAGAAGTTTGCGGTGTTATCGCGCTTGATATCAAAACAGGCACAATTACTCCGATCATGACTAAGGCGGTGGTCATTGCCACCGGCGGCGTCGGCCGGATGTACTGGCAACGGACCAGCAATCCGTTAACGGCAACCGGCGATGGCATGGCGGCCTGTTTCCGGGCCGGAATTGCATTAAAAGATATGGAGATGTTTCAGTTTCATCCCACCGGCTTATCAGGCAGTGGCATTTTGATGTCAGAAGTTGCCCGCAGCCTGGGGGGACATCTGCTTAATAAAGACGGCGAGCGTTTCATGCAGCGCTATGCGCCGGAAAAAATGGAACTGGCCACCCGGGATGTAATCTCCAAGGCCATTGAAACGGAAATCCGGGAAGGACGGGGTTTCGGCGAAGGCATTACTGCCTATGTACATCTTGATGTTCGTCATCTAGGGCGGGAGAAAATCCTTGACGCCCTGGGCGGTACGCGTGATCTGGCAATGGTTTTTGAAGATGTCGACCCGATTGAGGCGCCCATTCCTATCCGGCCAACAGCCCATTACACCATGGGCGGGATTGACGTGACCGATTATCGTAGCGGCGGTACGTCTGTTGGCGGGGTGTTTGCCTGCGGGGAAGCGGCCTGTGTCTCTATTCATGGTGCCAACCGTTTGGGCGGAAATTCCCTGGCCGATGCCATGCTGTTCGGCAAAGTGACTGGTGCGGGTGCGAGTGCCTATGCCCGGAAGCAGGTATTTAAAGCAATAGAGCCGGTAGTGGCTGCGGCCAGGGCCTGGGATGAAAAATTCCAGACTGTTACAAAGCGGGAACAGGGTCCGACAGTCCCGGAAATTCGCTTACGCATGGCCGAAATCATGTGGTCAAACGTGGGGGTTTTCCGTAATGGCAAAGAGATGGAGAGGGCACAGCATGGTATTGACAGCCTGATTCAGGCTTATCAAACTTGTGTTGTCGGTGATAGCAGCAGACTGTACAATACCGCTTTTGTCAACTATGTTGAGCTGGGCAATCTGCTGACATTGGCCAAAGCTGTTATCTTGGGTGCCATTCACCGCAAAGAAAGCCGCGGCTGCCATTTGCGTGAAGATTACCCGCAGCGCGATGACGAAAATTTCCTCAAACATACGTTGATCAGTCAGGATGAAGCAGAATATAAAATAAGCTTTCGACCGGTAGCCATTACGAAATATCAACCGGTAGAAAGGAGATACTGATGCGCCAAATTGTTTATCGTATAAAACGTTTTGACGGAAAAAAACAGTATGTTCAGGAATATACGTTCGCCCATGAAGCTAGCAAAACCATTCTGTGGGGACTTACGCAAATCAAGGAAACCATGGATTCGTCCCTTACCTTTGTTGCCGTATGCCGCGTTGGCGAATGCGGTGCCTGCGCGGTTACCGTAAACGGGCAGGCGTGTTTGGCTTGCGAAACGCCGCTGGATATTATGCTGGCGCGGTTTGGCGATACACTGACCATTGGTCCTGTCAATAATTTTGCGGTAATCCGCGATTTGGTTGTGGACTGGGACCAAAAAGTGGCGTCCTTAAAAAGTGTGAAACCATGGCTAATCCCCCAGGATAAATGTACTGCTCAGTCCGGTTGCCGCCAAACACCGGCGGAATTCAAAAAGATCGTCGCTCAGAACACTTGTATCCTGTGTGGCGCCTGTGCGTCGCAATGCAATAAATTAAGCGCCGACAGCAGTGACTTTCTGGATCCGTTCATTTTTGCCAAAGCCGAGAAGTTTGTCGCCGATTCCCGGGACAAAGACGCAAGAGCCCATTTGGAACCTGCCTTGGCAAAAGGACTATGGAAATGTGTAGAATGTCAGGAATGTGTGGAAAAATGCCCCCGGGCGGTCGAACCGGCCGAGAGCATAGCGAGACTTCGGCAGGCATCTATTCGATTAGGCTTTACTGATAATCCCGGCGCACGTCATGCCTTGGCTTTCCAGGGTGATATTACAGATACCGGCCGGCTGAATGAAGCTGCTATGGCCGTTAAAACCGAAGGACTGCTAAAATCAATTACCCGTCTTCCTTTTGCTCTTAAACTTTTGTACCGGGGAAAACTCAATCCGCTTCATAAACCTGCTCCGGTAAAAGGCATTAAAGAGCTCAGAGCAATTATCAAAGCGGTCAAGGAGGCGGAAGAATAAATGAAGTACGGATTTTTCCCCGGGTGTGTGCTGGAGGGGGCTGCCAAGGAAGCGTATACTGCTACTGTCAAGGTTGCAGAAAAATTGGGAATTGAATTAGTTGAATTACCGGGCTGGACCTGTTGTGGCGCAGCCCATGTGCAAAATGTCGATGAATTGGCAGCTGTAGCGATAAACGCACGTAACATTGCCCTGGCTGAACGGCTGGGAGTGCCTGTCTTGACGGTGTGCAACACCTGTACGCTGATGCTGCGCAAAGCCAAGGCCCAATTGGATGGCGGTCTTAAAGATAAAGTCAACAGTTTCCTGGTTAAAGGCGGCTTCGCGTACCAGGGCACCAGTGAAGTGACTCATTTGCTCTGGGCCATCACCAAGGACTATGGCCTGGACAACCTAAAGGCCAAAGTGACTAAGCCTCTGTCCGGCCTGAAAGTCGCCGGTTATTATGGCTGCCATCTGTTGCGCCCCAGCAAAATCATGAATTTTGAAGACCATGCCAGGCCGAAATCCTTAGAAGCTTTGATCAAAACCCTGGGAGCCGAACCGGTTGACTTTGACAGTAAGCTCAAGTGCTGCGGCTTCCATGCCCAATTTCCGGCCGCAGAAAGTGTACACAAAATGACCGGTCAGACAAACCAAAGCGCTATCGAAGCAGGCGCGGACTGTATTGTTACTCCCTGCCCGCTATGTCAGATGCAGCTTGATATGTATCAGTCCGAAGGCAAAGCGGCAGTGAATGGCTCCAGGGATATACCGGTCTTGCATTTGGCCCAGTTAATTGGGCTTGCCCTTGGTTTCTCGCAGCAAAAGCTGGGGATGAAGCGGCATATTACAGAAACAGTTCGATTGAACTAGAGTGGAAGGTGAAGCTTATGAGTCTGATACGCGTATTAGCCAAGGTTGTTGTGGATATGGATTTTGCAAAATTACCGCCGGCTGTTGTCGAGCAAGCGAAAAAATGCATTTTAGATTACATGGGCAATATGATTGGTGGCCGCTATACAAAGAAGGGTGAAACAATTGTAAATTACGCCGCCAGTTTGCCTTGTGCAACAGATGCCACCATCATTGGGCATGGTAAAGTGGCCAGAGAAATCGCCGCATTTACCAATGCAGCATTATCGCGAATGCTTGACCTGGATGACGGCCATCGCTTTGCCATGGGGCACCCGGCCTGTGTATTGGTTCCTACCGCGCTGGCGGTTGGGGAGTATTTGGAAGCAAGCGGACCGGAAATCATCCATGCCATTGTTGCCGGCTACGAAGTATATGTTCGCATTGGCTCGACGTTTAATCCGTCGTCGTATATTGAAAAAGGCTTTGACACGACCGGTGTCTGCGGTGCCGTAGCTGTTGCGGCCGTAGCGGCAAAGCTGTATAAACTGGATGAGGAACAGGCTAAAGATGCATTGGGGCTGGCAGCCGTACATGCCGGTGGACTTATTGAGTATTTTTCTGATGGCTCGTCAGGAAAATATCTTTGCCCCGGGTGGGCTACTTCGACCGGTATTAAAGCGGCAGAACTGGCCCGGCGTGGCTTCACCGGCCCGGAAACAGTGCTGGAGGGCAACAAAGGGTATCTGCAGGCATTCTCCAATAAATATGACGTAACCCGTATTACCGACCGGCCGGCAAATGACTACGGTATTCTGCAAAATTATTTTAAAATACACGCCTGTGTACGCAGACTGCACCCTGCAGTGGATGCCATGCTGGCATTGCGGTCAAAGTTTGCTTTGAATCCCGGCAAAGTAAAAGCCATAACCGTCAAAGCCGGTACATTCGTCAGCCAGGCCAATAAACTTCATCCCCAGGCGTTGACAGCGGCGCAGGTTAGTCTGCCTTTTGTACTGGCGGTGGCGCTGACACATGGCCGCGTTGATGAAAGTTCGTTAGTACAAAGCATTAACGACAATGGGATTGGGGAAATAGAGAAGAAAATTACAATCATTGCCGATCCGAAAGTCCAGGAATATGCCGCGGCTAATCCCAGCAATTGGGGGGCAGTAGAAGTGGAAGTGCTGACAGTAGACAGCCGCCGGGAAAGTCAGTGGGTTCCCCTGGCTTTTGGAGAACCGGAAGCGCCCTTATCATGGAGAATGCTGGAGGACAAATTTGCACATCTGATTTCTCCTACTAAATTTGCTGAGGTAACAGACCAGATTATTAATTTTGTTAAACAGATTGACAGGTATCAAAAGATCAATGAATTTACTGAAGGCCTGAAGGTACCAGGACAAGCATAATGCTCATTGGTTTAATCCGGCGATGCACTGGCAGAGACCGGCTTTGGCTGAGGGATGCTCGTTTAATGCAGGAGAGATTTCCTAGAAAGCAGTGAGAGGAGTAATGTTATGAGTCTTGTACGCGTACTGGCAAAACATGTGGTGGAAATGGATTTTGCCCAATTAACGCCGGCAATAACCGAGCAGGCCAAACGATGTGTACTGGATTGTACCGGCAATATGCTTGGCGGCCGGTATACGGCCAAAGGCGAGGCGATGGCCAAGTATGCCTCCCGTAAGAGTGATGCTGCCGAAGCTACCATGATTGGCGGCAATAAGGTATCCCGGGAAATGGCTGCTTTCGCCAATGCCGCCATGTCGAGAATGCTGGATTTGGATGACGGTCATCGTTTTGCTTTCGGACACCCGGGCGGAATACTTGTCCCTGCCGCTTTGGCGGTGGGCGAGATTACCGGCGCCAGCGGCCGGGATGTGATTGTCGCGCTGGTAGTCGGTTATGATGTGTATGCGCGACTGGGGGCGGCGATCAATCCGTCTTCTTACCACGAACGGGGTTTTGACGCTACCGGCGTTTGCGGTTCTGTGGCTGTAGCGGCCGCAGTGGCCAAGCTGTATAAATTAGATGCGGAAAAAACAAAAGATGCTATGGGGATTGCCGGACTGCAGGCCGGGGGGATTATTGAATACCAAAATGACGGCACGATGGGGAAAGTACTGTGCCCGGGCTGGTCGACCTCAACCGGTATTAAGGCGGCCGATTTGGCGGAACTAGGGTTTACTGGTCCTGAGTTAATTTTTGAAGGCAAAAAAGGCTTCTTTCAAGCCTTCGCGAATCAGTATGACCCTGCGCGCTTAACTGCTGAGTTAGGGAAAACCTATGGAATAATGCAGAATTATTTTAAACTATACGCCTGTATGCGGGGGCTGCATTGTGCTTTGGATGCCATGCTGTCACTGCGGGCCACCCATTCGTTAACCAGCGATAAAGTGAAAAAGATTACCGTTAAAGCCTCTACTTTTGTCGACCGGTTAAATAAACCTCATCCCCAAACTATGGTCGGCGCCCAGTGCAGTTTGCCGTTTACGATTGCCGTTGCCTTGAAGTACGGTCTGGGCGATGAGGTATCACTGGACAAAGGACTTAACGATACTGCACTTAGTGCCATCGAAGACAGAATTGAAGTTATTGTTGATGATAAAGTACAGGCCTATGTCACTGCCAATCCCGATAACTGGACGTCTGTAGAAATTGAAGTTATTACCACAGACGGTCAAAAGGTGAGTGAATGGGCGACCGTGGCCTTGGGGGAACCGGAAAAGCCGCTTTCCTGGGAGCAATTGGAGGCTAAATTCACCCAATTGATTGCTAACACAGATTTTGCCGCAGATAAAGATACGCTTGTGGCAGCAATAAAACAACTGGACGAACATAACAAGATTGGCAAATTCACCGCTTTGCTTACCACAAAAGGCAGCAAACAACAGTAGAATTTGATAGAAACTTCTGGGCTGCAAAGGAGAGCATTATGCAAAGTACTAAAAACGGGATTGTCCAACCGGAGGAGTCAGCAAGAAGATTTTATCATACACTGCATTTTCAAGTTGCTGTGGCTATTATCACCGGTATTTTACTAGGCCATTTTTATCCTGCAGCAGGCACTAGTATGCGGCCGCTGGGTGATGCCTTCATTAAACTGATCAAAATGATCATTGGTCCGATCATTTTTTGCACCATTGTTTCCGGTATTGCCGGTATGGACGATATGAAAAAAGTAGGCCGGGTGGGGGCCAAAGCGCTTATATATTTTGAGGTTGTAACTACGGTAGCCCTATTCATGGGTATTATCGCCGTCGAAACTTTCAAGCCGGGGGCAGGCATGAACGTTAATGTTTCAAACCTCGATACCCAAGCCGTTACGGCTTATGCCACAGCAGCTAAATCACAGAATACCGTCGATTTTCTGATGAATATTATACCTTCCACCGTGGTCGATGCCTTTGCCAAAGGGGAAATTCTGCAAATTCTGTTATTCTCTATTATGTTTGGCGGTGCGCTGTCCGCTTTGGGGGACAAAAGTAAAATTATATTTAATATAATTGTGGAATTTACACAGGCCATTTTCAAAATTGTTGACATAATTATGAAGGTGGCACCGATTGGCGTGTTTGGTGCTATGGCCTTTACGATTGGTAAATACGGGATTGCGTCATTAGGGCCGTTAGGAAAACTATTAGGTGTGTTTTACTTGACCTGCACGGCCTTTGTCTTAATAGTCATCGGTTCGATTGCCAAGTGGTCGGGGTTTAGCATCATCAAATTTATCGCCTATATTAAAGAGGAGATGCTTATTGTACTGGGGACTTCCTCGTCGGAAAGTGTGCTGCCGCGCATAATGAATAAGCTGGAAAAGCTGGGTTGCTCAAAACCTGTTGTTGGACTGGTTATTCCAACAGGCTATTCGTTTAATCTTGACGGTACTTCAATTTATTTAACCATGGCCGCGGTTTTTTTAGCGCAGGCTACCAATACCAATTTGACGCTTATGCAGCTTATTACGATTATCACTGTATTGCTGCTTACTTCCAAAGGCGCTTCTGGCGTCACCGGCAGTGGCTTTATCGTGTTAGCAGCCACATTATCCATTATCCCCGGCATACCGGTTGCTGCATTGGCAATTATCTTCGGGATTGACCGGTTTATGTCCACGGGGCGGGCACTGACCAATCTTGTAGGCAACGGGGTGGCCACTATCGTGGTTGCGAGATGGGAGCATGAGCTTGACCTGGGACGGCTCAACAGGCACCTGGCAGTAGGGCCCGATGCTCCCGGAGAAGCCGGCACTGGTGTGGCCAAAGGCTAAATATGCCTAAGCAGTCAGTTTATATGTCCGGCCTACCGTTGAAGTATACAAATAGGACTGGAGGGATGCACAGTGAGTCTTATAAGAATATTAGCCAATCACGCAATGGAGACAACTTTTGACAAGCTGCCGCCGGCTGTTGTTGAAAAAGCAAAACAAAGTATTCTTGATAACATGGGCAATATGCTGGCGGGACGGTATAGTGAAAAAGGAAAAAGCTTTCTTCAATATGCGGAACGCTGGAAAAATCACCGGGAGGCAACCATCTTAGGATATGGTAAGGTTGCCGTGGAAGCCGCTGCCTTTGTTAACGCCGGCTTGTCGCGGATTATGGACCTTGATGACGGCCATCGCGCCGGGATGGGACATCCGGCCGTTATCATCATGCCATCTGTGCTTGCCTTGGGTGAGGTCCTTGGTGCCAGCGGCGAGGAATTAATAGCGGCCATTGTCGTTGCTTACGACGTCTATATTGAAATTGGTTCGGCAATAAATCCATCTTCTTATACAGAAAAAGGTTTTGACACTACTGGTATCGCCGGCGTGGTGGCAGTAGCCGCCGCTGCTGCCAAGCTCAACAAACTGGATGCCGAAGCCACAAAAAATGCTATGGCGATTGCTGCTTTGCATGCCGGTGGTTTTATTGAGTACTTAACTGACGGCTCGGCAGGCAAGCTGCTTTGCCCGGGCTGGGCAACAGCCACCGGGTTTAGAGCTGTGGAAGTGGTTAAATGCGGCTTTACCGGTCCGGACACCGTGCTGGAAGGGAAGAAAGGCTTATTTCAAGGTTTCTCCAATAAATATGATGTCACTAACTTCGGGGCAGGGTTAGAAAAAAACTATCATATAATGACAACTTACTTTAAAATACATGCCTGCTTGCGCCGGTTGCATCAGGCTGTTGATGCCCTGCTGGCACTGCGTGCAAAACATTCTCTGGGCCCCAGTACCGTAAACAGTATTACTGTAAATGCCGGTCCATTTGTTTGTGAAGCCAATAAAATCCGTCCGCAAACGCTGGTTTCCGGCCAGGGGAGCCTACCCTTCACCCTGGCCGTGGCCTTGAAGCATGGCTTTATTTCCAAGGAGACGTTAGAAGCGAGCATGGGTGACGAGAAAATCAAGCAAATTGAGGATAAGGTCACCATTGTGCTCTCGCAAAAAGTCCTGGATCATCAGGCGGCTAATCCCAGTGCCTGGGGGGCCGTGGAAATGGTAATAGAGACAACAGACGGAAAAATGGTGACAGAATGGATGCCGCTGGCTTTTGGCGAACCCGAGATGCCGCTTTCCTGGGAGCATTTACAAGAAAAATTCTGTCATCTGCTGGCACCCACTAAGGCCGCAAAGAAGACCGATGCAATTATCGGCGCTATTAAACGCTTCGAAGAATTTAAGACAACCGGTGAATTTATGATAGTTGTTGATCCGGATAGAGAATAAGAGGAATGGAGGGCATTATGATATGACCGTATCGCAAGAATTTGCACGCTATGTTTGCAGCGCAGAACTTTCTGCCAAGGATCAGGAAACAGTTGCGAATGTTAAGTCCCGCATTGTCGACTATATTGCCGTAAGCAGCGCCGCCCGATATTATTCCGATCTGCCTGATAAGCTTGAGGCGTATGCGGCGGGGTTAAGTGGCGGCAAGTGCGGTGAGCCGGGAGCGGGCAGGAGTTATCCTGTGAATGTGGCCGGTTTTCTGAATGCTGCTTTAGCACATTGCCTTGACTATGATGATGGGCATCTGTGGGCCGGTGTTCATGCAGCCGGGCCGGTAATTGGAACGGCTTTTGCATTAGCGCCGAAATATAAGTCCAGCGGGAAACTATTTCTTGAAGCCATAACGTTGGGTTATGAAATTGAATACCGGCTGGCCAAAGCCCTGGGAAAATCCCATATCCAAAAGGGTTTCCACGGCAGCTGCACCTGCGGGGTTATCGGTGCGGCCGTTACGGCCGGCAAGCTTATCGGCTTAAGCGAAAAACCAATGGCGTACGCTATCGGTCTGGCCGGACTGGGTGCCTTCGGCAGCCGTCAGCCGCTGGTAGAGGGGCAAATGTCTAAACCAATTCAGGTTGGTTATGTTGCCGAGAAGGGGATAACGGCCGCACTGTTGGCCAGTCAGGGAGTCGAAGGACCTTTGGAGATATTTGAAGGGGCCAAAGGCTTATTCTCCATCTTTGCCGATACTCCCAAGCAGCAAATTGTTGACGACTGTCTGAAAGATCTAGGCAAAAGACATCTAATTAATGATACCTACACAAAACTGTATCCTTGTTGCCGGTATACGCATCCGGCGATCGAGGCTGCGTTTAAATTAATTAACGTAATCCCGGATCTAAAGGAAATCAGTGAAATCGTCGTCAACACCTTTGACATTGCCATTGAAGCAACCGCGCCTAACCAAAGTCCAAACAGCATCGGCGAAGCCAGATTCAGTATGAACTACCTGCTGGCTGTGGCGCTGCATCAAGGCTTTGTTGGGGTGGATGATTTCACCGATACGGCTATTCGCCGGGAACTTATCCGTGAGACAGCGAAAAAAGTCACAGGCTATTCTACTAAAGAGTGGAACGACGTATATCCCGATATCCGGGGCGCTGAAATTATTATCAAGACTAAGGACGGCAACAGCTATTCGCAAAAGATTGATAAACTTTCCGGGATGTCAGGCGATCATGAAGAGGTACAGCGCAAATTTATGAATGCCTGCCAAAAGATCTTTACGGCAGAACGTTCCCGGAAAATTCTTGCCTATGTTGCGGAGATAGACAGTCGCACAGATGCTGCTGAGTTGGTGTTGCTGTGTAATGAAAGAATTGTATAAGTAATGTGTATATACGCAAATGGGATTTTTTAGAGATGGTAGAGGAGTCTCTAAAAAATTTCACAATAAAATGAAACATTGTTTCAAGGAGGAAGAAGAAATGGAAAGAGAATGGATGCGTGTACCTTGTGCCATCGTGCGTGGCGGTACCAGTAAAGGGATATTTATTAAAGAGCATGAACTGCCGCCGGCCGGTCCGCAGCGGGACAAAGTTATCCTGCGGATTTTTGGCAGCCCGGATCAGCGGCAGATTGATGGTTTGGCCGGGGCTAATTCACTGACAAGTAAAGTTGCCATCATTGGTCCGTCCAAGCGAGCGGATGCCGATGTGGATTACACTTTTGGACAGGTGTCCATTGTTGCTCCGGTTATTGACTGGCTTGGCAATTGCGGCAATCTTTCCGCGGCAGTTGGCCATTATGCCGTGGATGAAGGCTTTGTAAAACCGGTGGAGCCGTTCACAACCGTATCGATCTATAATACGAATACCAATAAAATGATTTATGCTACCGTACCTGTTAAAGATGGCAAAGCACTGTCTGAAGGTGACTACGTAATTCACGGTGTTCCCGGTACCGGCGCCCGCATTCTTCTGGAATTTGATGATCCATCCGGATCAGTTACCAAGAAACTATTGCCGACCGGCAATACGAAAGATATTGTGGATCTTGGCAATAAAGGTAAATTTACGGTCTCGATGGTGGATGCCGCCAATCCTGTTGTATTTTTACGGGCAGAAGAATTGGGCCTGCAAGGTACAGAATTGCCGACAGAGGTTGAGAATATGCCGGAAGTGTTGGCGCTGATCGAAGAAATAAGAAGTGTAATGGCGGAAAGAGCAGGAATTGTCAGCGATGCCAAGCTAGCGACTAAGACAAGTCCGGCGATCCCCAAAATCGGTTTTGTTTCCAAAGCGAGAGATTATAAAAATCCTGATGGCAAAATGATCGCTGGCCAGGATGTCGATTTAGTTGCCCGCCTGGCCTCCATGCAAAAAATGCACCGGGCCTACATGGTGACCGGGGGGGTTTGCACCGGCACGGCTGCTAAGATTGAAGGTACAGTGGTTTGGGATACGCTTGGCGAAGAAGCAAAGAAATGCGATACCCTGAGGATTGGGCATCCTTATGGTGTTATGGATGTAAAAGTAACATTAAACACTAACAAGGGTGAAAATTTAGTCCAGCGTGTTGGTGTTGGCCGTACGGCCAGACGCATTATGGATGGCTACGCATATATTCCGCAAACTAGTTTGCAGTAGTCAACAGGATACAGTGTTCGTATTGTATCTTTGAAAATTTTTCAGGTCAAAGTGAGGGAAGTTGTCTTGGACATCAAGTCGCTGTCTATTGAGATATAGGCAGCGACCTGATTTCTTTTACATAGGGGTTACTTTGGTTAGCCGGAATCGATTGATTAGGGTTTTGCGAGTTCAGACCTATCAGGCTATTGGAGTTTAATTGATAATAATCGAGAATTTGTGCAACTATAAAGGGATAATTCGAATAAAAGAGAAATACAAATACAAAGAGAAAATGAAACAGTGTTTCTTAAATGAAATAGAGATGGCTATATTATGGGAAAGGGGAGAAAGAATGAAAAGTATTCAAACGAAGCTTACTATTACGATTCTGGCTATGTTTCTGGTAGCACTTTGCGTATTGGGGGGGCTTAACTATTATAAGGCCCGGGCAATCATCACGCAAAATGTTACCCAAGACATGGCGGATTTGGCTGTTAATTCTGCAAGCGATATTAGCGACTGGTTCGCCATCCGCAAGGCGGAGTTAGAAATTATGTCGTTGGCACCGGTAGTACAAAACGGTAATCCAGAAGCCATCATACCTTATCTTACTAATGTTGCTAAAACAAATAAAATCTATGAGAATATCGGTTTTGCCAACTCGTCCGGAGTATTCCGTAATTCACTGGGGGGAACCGGAACAATAGCTCAGCGTGAATATTTTAAGCAGGCTATGACCAAAGGCGAAACTGCGGTTTCTGATCCTGTTATTTCAGTATCCACAGGCCATCTGGTTGTTGTCGTTTGCACACCGGTAAAGGTTGATGGCAAGATTATTGGCGCGCTTTATGGCGGCATCAACATGGATGGTCTTGCTCAAAGGCTGCTTGACATAAAAGTTGGCCAAACAGGCTATGCTTTTGTCACCCAGGGAGATGGTCTCAGAATCATTCATCCTGATAAGGATATGGCAATGAAGAGCAATCCTCTCCGGGATGCTAATCCTGATCCTGGTCAGAAAGAACTTACCGAGCATATGATCAAAGGGGAACAAGGCTTTCGTCAATATAAATCTGCCACCGGAATTCAAAAGTATTACGCGTATGCCCCCATACCAGGCAGTAATTGGTCCTTGGCCCTAACTGTACCGGTGGAAGAGACGACCAGTGCGGTATCGGCGCTGACGGTAATATCACTAATTACTATCGTGGCCGTACTCGCCGTCGCCGGGATAGTCATAACCTGGTATGCCAGGCGTATTGCCAGGCCGATCCGAGTCATTGAGACAGCAGCCAGGCGCATTGCCGGAGGAGATCTCTCATTGACTCAAATGGGTATTGTATCTGATGACGAAATTGGCAGGCTGGGACAGAGTTTTGAACAGATGGGCGAGAAGTTGCGTGACCTCGTTAAAAAAATTCAAGGCGCCACCGAACAAGTGGCGGCTTCCGCCGAGGAATTGACTGCAAGTGCTGAGCAGTCGTCTCAGGTGACCAATAAAGTGGCGGTATCAATTACCGAAACGGCACAGGGAACGGTTGAGCAAATACAGACAGTAGACGGAGCAACAGCATTAATAGAGGAGATCGTTGGCGAGACGAAACGGGAAGCGGACAATATCAAAACTGCCCTGGAGATTACACAAAAAGCGGTAGCTGCAGCGACCGATGGCAATGCTACAGTCGATACGGTTATCAAACAGATGAACAATATTCAGGTGACAGTAGATGATACGGCTAAGGTAGTGGCAGAACTAGGCGAACATTCCACTGAAATTGGTAATATCGTGGAGACGATAGCCAATATTTCCGGACAGACAAACCTGTTGGCATTAAACGCCGCTATCGAGGCAGCTCGGGCTGGGGAACATGGTCGCGGCTTTGCGGTGGTTGCCGAGGAAGTGCGCAAATTGGCTGAGGATTCGCAGGTGGCAGCCAAACAGATCGCTTTAATTATCAGGGAAATTCAAGTGAAGACTAATACTGTCGTAAATTCTATGACCAATGGTACGGATGAAGTTAAGAAAGGTACAGAAGTTGTTGATGAAGCCGGAACATCTTTTCAGAATATCATGTTGCAAGTAAAGGAAGTGGCCGATATCATCCAAGGCGCGGCTAACAGTCAGGATCACCTTGCAGTCAGTAGCGAAAAAGTGCTGACTGCAGTGCGGAAAGTGGAAGACGTTAGCCGGGAAATCTCTGGTCAAACGCAAAATATTTCAGCTGCTACACAAGAACAGTCCGCAGCGGCTGAGGAAATCGCGCATTCCAGTAAGTCATTGTCCTGTTTGGCAGAAGAACTACAAAGAACTGTACAACAATTTACACTGTAATTCAGAGTTAAACGAAGATAGGTTATAGCATAAGGGCAGAAGTTACTAGCCATACCCTGCGGGGTATGGCTATGATTTTTCTCGACAGAAAAATCGAAACGGAATATAATTATGGTATAAAATGTAATATGCAAGAAGGGAGTGAAGAGGATGATGAGGATTCCGGCAGCCGTCGCATATAATAAATATTTTAAAGTCTACCAGCCGAAATTTGCCGATATTGTCAATACTACGGACAATATAACCCCGGAAGCGTATCAGATGGATATTAGCCGCGGGACGCTGCAGGTATTAACCAAGCTGTCGGTTAACAATATAAAATACCAGCAAGAGGTGTACCGCCAGCAGATAGTGGACTTTAACTCCACGGCCAAAGACCTGAGCGCCGCCGCCAAGGCGGTTGCGGCCAGCGGTTTTTTTGATAAAAAACAGGTTGGCGCCAGTAGTCAGGCTGTTACCGGACAAGCCGGGAATGCCGCTAAAACCGCACAATATGATGTGACGGTCAGCCAGTTGGCCTCAGCCCAAAAGAATGTCGGCTTGAGTATAAGCCGGACGGCAGCCGGCAGCCTGGACGCCGGGGTATATGCCTTGGGTGTGCGTGTTGGCTCCGGTACGGAACAACCGGTAATGGTACATGTCGGTACCGCGGAAAATAATGCCCGGATACTGGAAAAATTCGCCGAGGCTATCAACGAGGCGAAAACCGGTGTAACAGCAGCGGTAAAAACTGCCGGCAGTCAATCCTATCTTACTCTGGAAGCGGCCAAAACCGGCCAGGCTAACTCCTTTTCAATCCGTGATATAACAGGGAACGCGGCCCAGGCGCTGAACCTCGGCAACCAGGTTACCGCCGCGGCAGATGCGCGCTATTCGGTAAATGGCCACAACGGGGTGTCTGACCAGAATACGGTTTCGCTTGATGACGGTAATCTAAAGTTGCATATCCGGGCGGTTACGGCCGGCAGCGTCCAAGTGAACGTAAGCGCGGATACGGCCGCAATAGCCGGGGATATTGGCAAGCTGGTTGAAAGGTATAATGCGTTCAGCAATCAGTTAACGGGGGCAAACAATATTACGGCGCGTGGCGAAAAAGTGCTGACAGGCATCAAAGCCGTGCTGACGCAGGCCAGGTCCGGGGATTTTCAGTCTGTGGGTGTAACCTGGGATTTTCGCAACGACCGCATCCTGCTTGACCAGGCCAAGCTGACCCGGGCTTTACAACAGAAGCCGGCCGAGGTTGCGTCCTTATTCAGCGGCAGCGCCGGTTTGGGCTCTGTCCTGGAAACTACCGCGCAAACGGTGCTGGCCAACCCGGTCAGTGCCTATCTGCAAGAGCCTAACCTGCTGGATTCCATTGATTACGGCTGGCGGCGAAACAGCCAGTCCTTTTTATATAGCGGTTTCAATGTCAGCAATCAAGGACTGTTTCTGGATATGTTTATTTAGAGGTTTCCAGCCGCAGCTGGTCGGATAAAGCAGTGTATGTTTCAAGAAAATATTCTTTTGACACAGACTAAGCTATTCTTTTTGCTATAATTGTAGTATAATAGCATTGTCGCAACGGAGTTTGGGGGGGATCTGCCAAGCACGGGGAAAGCCTGGCAGATTGGGAGGAACTCCGTTGCTCGGATAATAACTATGTAAGCCTGCGGGAAAACCGGAGGCTTTTTTATTGTTTCAACGGAACGGGCGGATAAAAGCCGGTCGTCTGTCCATAACCGGAGGTGTTTTTAACTTTAACATAGATACAATAATGTCGTCCGGCTAAAAACCGGGACTAAGAAACGCGTGCTAAATACCGGCACGCGTTTCTTAGTGTGGGTAGCCGGACCAGAAGCGGTTGATCGCCAGACAAGTCAGGTGAAAATGTAAGAGATATGTCAGTAATTTGTCAGGCTGTTGACATGTTATTTGTTTACAATAGAGAAAAACCCAGATGGTTTACTGTCTGGTGCTCGCGTAGCAGTGCTGATTAGCCGGCGCTGGCCAAAAAACGGAGGATAGGTATGAATAACAGTCTCCAGGAGCAGCAAAACAAAATTGAAAATACCCGTGCCCGCTTGCAGGCGCTGGTAGTGGCCAAGGCGTTTGACATGATGGATAGCGAAGTCCTCTCCCTGAGCGCCGAGATGGACCGGCTGATTGTTGCCTTTGAAAAAGCAAAATCCACAGGACAGAAAGGCGATTATGGAAGACAAGCAATATAAAGCTGGAGAAGGAGCGGGATAAGATGAAATGCTGGCTCTTAACGCAGCTATTGAAGCGGTGAAATTCAAGGAGACACAGATCACGCTGTGGCGGCGAAACAGCACTAACCGGTGTAAAGCAGGAGTTATCAGGAAATTGCCGAAGGGGACAAGTATGTGAATCTAGGAGGCTTTTATAATGCGTTTTCAATCGGCCGAGCAGTCCGGAAGGACCTATGCCATGCGCCGGCGATCGTCGCCTGCCCAGTGGAAAAAACTCTTCAAACAGGTTTCCGGTTTGGCCGGCGCCTTGATTGATAATGTTTCGGACGGCATTCTGATTACCGATGCCGGTTTTCGAATTGTTGCCGTCAATCCGGCTGTAACCAAAATCACAGGTTACAGTCCGGCTGAGCTTTTGGGGAAAACTCCCCGGATTTTTAAATCGGGTTGGCATCCGTCCTCTTTTTACAATACTTTTCGCGATGATATTAAAAGCAATAAAATGTGGGCCGGTACCCTGTGGGACCGGCGTAAAGACGGCAAGTTGATTGCTGTCAGGCAGAAAATTTTTGCCCTGGAGGGAGAGCGCGGACAAACCTCGCATTATATTAGTATTTTTAGTCCGGCGAATGGCGCCGGTGCGGAGGATGTCTTTCATGATCCGCTGACGATGCTGCCCAACCGGGATTTTTTTCTGGAGTCATTGCGGCATGCTATCGGCGCCGTGAAAAATAATAGTCACAAGGTGGCCCTGATTTATTGTGACCTGGATGGTTTTAAAGTTGTCAATGATACCCTGGGGCACTTTATTGGCGATCAACTGTTGAATCTGGTCGGCCAGCGCCTGCAGTCGCTGATTCGTCCGGCCGATGTACTGTCCCGGCTGGGCGGGGATGAGTTTGCGGTTATCATCGAGAATGTCGCCAGCCCCGCGGAGGTGGTCGGCAAAGTTCATGCCATTAAGAATGGTCTTGACGAGCATTTTGTCATTGAGAAAGATGAGATATTTATTTCCTCCAGCATCGGCGTAGCGCTTTATCCCGATGACGGCGAGGACGCCGATACCCTGATGCGCAGTGCCGAAGCCGCCATGTATCAGGCTAAGGACCAGGGAAAAAACACGTTTCAGTTCTTTACCCGCAAGTCCGACCCGCAAGCCGAGTCGCGGCTGGCGCTTGCCACCCGGCTGCATCACGCCATCCAGCAGCAGGAACTTTGCCTGCAGTACCAGCCGCAGGTTTGTCTTGAGACCGGCGGGGTAGTGGGCCTGGAAGCGTTGCTGCGGTGGATTAGTCCGGATTTTGGGACCGTTCCGCCGGCCCAGTTTATTTCTATTGCCGAAGACACCGGCCTGATAGGTCCGATCGGGGAGTGGGTACTCCGTGAGGCTTGCCGGGAATATATGCGGTTACAGCTAGCGCCGCTGCAATTGGCGGTTAATTTGTCGGCCCGCCAATTCCACCAGCCGGATCTTATTGACAAGATCGGCCAGATCCTGCAGGAGACCGGTATGCCGCCGGCTTTGCTGGAAATAGAGCTGACAGAAACGGCTTTTCATGACAATGTGGCTGAGGCCGTTACCATCTTAACCCGGCTCAAGAATATGGGGGTGATGCTGGCCATTGACGATTTCGGCACAGGCTTTTCCTCCCTGAATTACCTGAAAAAGTTTCCGGTTGATAAGCTTAAGATTGACCGGTCATTTGTCCAGCATATTACCGAATCGCCGGACGATCAAGCCATAGCTCGCGCCATTATTGCCATTGGCCGCAGTATGGGGTTGCGGACGCTGGCCGAGGGGATTGAAACGGTCCGGCAAATGGAGTTTCTCCGGCAAGAGGGGTGTGATCAGGCCCAGGGCTATTACTTTTTTAAGCCGTTATGGCCCGATGTCCTGGCTGCCAGTATCCGGCAATATGCGGGAGTACCCGGCTGTTGAGAAAAATTTACAAGATTTGAATAGGTGGAGGAATTTGCATCATGATGACGAAATGGTAATACTAGATACTACAATGTCGAACAGAGGTATAACTATATGGAAGCAAATCATAAGCCCGGCCATAAGCAGATTCAGTCGCTGGCCCGGGCCATTCAGATCATCGAGTTTATTGCCAGGAATCATAACTCAGCCAGTCTGACTCAAATCAGCCAAAATGTCGGCCTGAGTAAAAGCACCGTTCATGGCCTAATTTCTACCCTGGAAGATTTCAATTATGTCTATCAGGATCAGGTAACCGGTTTCTATCAGTTGGGGCTTAAGTTATTTGAGATGGGACAGGTTGTCTACTCCAGTATGGATTTACGGGCTGTCGCTTATCCGTTTTTGGTAGAATTAAGCCAGAAGTACCAGGAGACAGTTCACCTGGCGTTGCTTAGCGGGGCCGAGGTGGTCTACATTGAGAAGGTTGACAGTTCACGCTCTGTCCGGATCATCTCGGAAATCGGCGGCCGTAACCCAACCTATTGTACCGGGGTTGGCAAAGTATTATTAGCCGGACTGCCGGCCAACGAAGTGGAAAAGATAGTAACGACTACCGGGATGAAAAAGTTTACGCCGAATACCATTGATAACCTTGACCAACTTAAACAATGTCTGGCCGAAATTACCCAACAGGGTTATGCGTATGACTTAGAGGAAATCGAAATGGGATTGCGCTGTGTGGCCGCGCCGATAAAAAACCATTTGGGAACAATTATCGCCGGGATCAGCTTATCCGGGCCAACCAATCGGATTTCCGACGACCTGCTGGTAACTTTAAGCCGGGATGTGGTCGATGCGGCCCGGAGGATATCGGCCAAATTAGGCTATAAAGAGGAAGCTTGAAATAGTTATGTATTTTTTGATAGAAAAAAGCAGGAATTTGTAATTTAAATGCGAATATATGCAGTAGAATAAAATTTCAGAACTTAGTTCGATAATGCAGAACAAGATAAGAAGATTAATTTTCCTTAGGGGAATTTGTCAGCTTCTTTTTTTGCAAGCATTACCGAACGATATTCGATAATGCAGAACGAGCGGGGTGAGGGCAGCCGTTAGTGATTAACCAGTCTGCTTATGCCAGCGGCGAGGGAGTTGTACTGCTATCCAGAGTTTAACCTTAGAACAGAAAAAAGCATTTGAGATGTTGCTGGATGTCCTGCCTGTGCTTATGGGTGAAGCAGCTGTGCTGTTTTCCACCGATACCGAACGCTTTGTTACCATGCATACACCGCGGGAGTTTACCTTTTATCAAGCCAAGGTGGGCGATGCGTTAGCGCCGGGGAGCGGCGGGCGTATCTGCGTGGATACCGGCAGCCCGGTGGACAGATTTGTGCCCAAGGCGGTTTATGGCATGCCGTTTCGGACCATTGCGCTGCCTGTAGTGGAGAACGGGAACACAGCAGGCTGTATTGCGATTGCCCGCTGCCGCGGAAAACAGGCTCAGGTAGCCGACAGCGCCGAGGTTTTATCGGCCACCTCGCAGGAAGTGGCGGCGGCCATTCAGGAAATTGTAAATTATGCTGCCAATACGGCACAGGCAATGCAGTCTTTGGCCGAATCTACCCAGATTTTGATTCAGGGAATCAAAATGGTTGACGACATGAATCAAATGATCAAAAATATAGCTTCTCAGACCAACCTGCTCGCCTTAAACGCCGCTATTGAGGCAGCCCGCGCCGGCGAAGCCGGCCGTGGCTTTTCGGTAGTCGCCGAAGAGGTGAAAAAGCTGGCTAGCGGCAGTACCGAAGCCGTTACCAAAGTAAATCAGATTCTTAAGGATATCGACAGCCGGGTAAAGGACGTCGACAATAAGATCCAGCACACCAGTTCTCTAGCTGCGGAGCAGGCGCGGGCCATTGCCGAGATCAATCATGCAAGCGCAGCAGTAGCTGAAACAGCAACCCGCTTGCAGGAAATTAGCAAATCCCTGTAAAAAAATGCAGAACTAAGATCATATGAGTAACAGGTAGTCAGCCTGGTGACTCCTATACATACCGGCAAATTTGCGAGAAATTGTTATATTTAGTCGCGTCGCCAAATAATCGAACGTAGTTCGATAATATAGAACAGAATAAAAGCATGAGGTGGGTATGAAGGCAATATATTTAGACTGTTTCTCCGGCATTAGCGGCAATATGATGATAGGAGCCATGCTGGCTGCCGGACTGCCGTTTGATTATTTGTGTTCGGAACTTGAAAAATTAGCACTTACATCCTATAAGCTGATTGACAAAGATGTCAGCAAACGGGGCATCCGGGCAAGATATTTTAATGTGGAAGTCAGGCAATGGTTTCAGCCCTCCCGTAACTTGCACGATATTCACAAGATTATTAATGACAGCAGTTTGACAGATACTGTAAAGGCGACGGCAATCCGAATATTTAACCGCCTGGGGGCAGCCGAGGCTAAAGTCCACGGCGTGCCTGAAAGCAAAATCCACTTTCACGAAGTGGGCGCCATTGATTCTATTATCGATATTGTCGGCATTGCCATCGGGCTGGAGTATTTAGGCATACAGCGCATTTATACATCCGCGCTGCATGTGGGTTCCGGCTATGTAAAATGCAGCCACGGGCGGATGCCTGTGCCGGCGCCCGCTACCGCAGAATTATTACAAGGCATCCCGTTTTACAGTGAAGATATCAAAGGGGAGCTTGTTACCCCGACCGGGGCGGCAGTGGTGGCCTGCCTGGCCGAAGCCTCCGGTCCTGTACCCAAAGGGTTTACGGTTCAGCAGGTAGCCTACGGCGCCGGCAGCAGGGAACTGGAAATTCCCAATGTAGTGCGTTTGTATGTGGGGACAATGGCGGCCGGTATTGAAAGGTTCCCAGGCAATCCGTCCGCTGTAGCGATTGGGATGAATGGCAATACGGGTGAAGATTTGAGGAGGTAGTAAGAGCATGACCGCTTTGGAGCAGATGCAGCTTATTAACCGGGCTTTTGTAGAGAATCTTTCCGGGAATTTCAAGGTGGCGGCGGAGAGTGTCAGCAAACTCCCGCGCAAGAAACTGGCTGTTCTGACCTGTATGGATACCCGGCTGGTTGAGTTTTTGGAACCGGCGTTGGGTATTAAACGCGAAGATGCCGTTGTTATAAAAAATGCCGGTAATTCGGTAACCGGCAGTTTTGAGGCCACAATCCGCAGCCTGATGATTGCCATTTTCGAGCTGGGGATTCGGGAAATCATGGTAATTGGCCATGAGGACTGCGGGGTAGCCCATGCGACGGCGCAGGACATCATTGAGAAAATGCGCAGCCGTGGCATATCCTATGATGCTATTAAAATGATAAAGGATGAATTGGCAACATGGCTTGATAATTTCCATCACCCGCACGAAAATGTATGCCAGGTGGTGGAAAAGATTAAAAATAATCCTTTAATACCGGTTGATGTACCTGTGCATGGGTTGATTTTCGAACCGCATACCGGGGAAATTTCCGTACTGGTCAATGGGTATCAAGGACGATGACTGCTTAAGGTAAACAGCCTTATAAATGCAAATTTCAGCCAAGAATTGGGACAAACGGGGATCAGGGTAAAAACAAAACCAGGGAGGTCAAAAAGATGAAAGTAATTTCGCTCAAAGCGGTAGTGGATGCGGACAAGTGTATTGGCTGCGGCATCTGTGCCAAAGTATGCCCGTCGGTGGCTATCACCATCGACAACAAAAAGGCCGTTGTCAAGGAAAGTGATTGCCGGGGGTGCGCCGGGTGTGAACAGCGCTGTCCGGTTTATGCCGTTAAAATGGTCAAACTGGCTGAGCCGTATACGGTAACAGTGGATATCAGCGATGTTGATTATGAGCAAATCGCCGGTCTTTGCCATCAGGCCAGACTTAATCCGGAGCAGATTATCTGTTATTGCACCACCACCCGGGCCGAAGAAGTTGCCGGCGCTATCCTCAAGGGCGCCAGGACACCGGAGGAGCTTTCCCGCGATACCGGCATCCGTATGGGCTGCAAAGTAGAATGCATCCAGCCTGTTTTGCGGCTGTTAAAAGCCGCCGGTATCGACCCGGAACGCCCCAACGGTTATCAGTGGTATGGCCTGACTCCCACTATCTGGGATATTCCGGAGGATGTTAAAGCCAAATATAATTCCCGCGGTTTTTATTTTGAAGAAGACATCAAGCTGTTAAATAAAGTAGTTAATGCCAAGCCTGAAGGGAGGAAATCCTAATGAAAAGACCCGCCATTACCCCGTTAGCCCCCCGCGCATCCCAATACGGTATCGTCCCCGAACTGGTGAAAAAACGGCTGGCCGAATATCCGGAAATGACTTCGCTGATGATCAGCGACCTGTTTGCCGATACGCCTGCTGTTATTTACCCGGGCGAGGGCGGCATTGCCAATGTCCGCAAAGCGGCCGAAGCTGCGCTCAGCAATGTTGATTTGTCAATGATCAAACCGGGTCAGTCGGTTAATGTTCTGGCATCCCATCATGGGTTTACCCTGCTGGGCGGCGAACCCTACGCCGAGCTCCTGCGGGTAGTGCGGGATGTGATTGCCGAGCGCACCGGTACGCAGGATATCCGTCTGCGGGCCGGGGTTGGTCTTCGCTTTAGAGAGACCGAGGAATATATCAAGCGGTATAAGCTGGACGAACATTACCGGGGCAAGGCCCGCGGCATGGCGCCTATCGACGAGGGCATTCCCATTCAGACCGAAATCGGTACCTTATACGGCATCAAAGCGGTGTATGATGCCGACTGGATTGTTCACGTGCATAACAGCGACGTGCGGGAAGTTCACTTCCACCGCCAGGTGGACCGGGCGGTAAAACCGTTCGGCATGTCCTATGCCCGCATTGAAACCCGCTCCACCTATCACTGGAATATGGGACCGCGCGGCGCTAACTTTACGGCCCGGGCCATCTTTGAATCCGAGTTCGTAAAAAGCAAGTTCGCTTTTGCCGCCTTTTTAAATATGTCTCCCAGCGGCGTAGTCGGCGTGGCGGCGGAAAATGATCTTTATGTCCTTAATGACCAATTGACGGTCGAAGGCTTAAAATACTACGGCAAAATCATGACCTTGCTGGGAGAGGTGGATGAATGCATCGTTGGCCTGGATTTCCCCTGCCCGGTACCTTATGTTTTCGCTGCCGGAGTCATCTACGCCAATTTCGTGGGCGCCAATACCGACTTATTTGACCTGGACCATGACCTGCCGTCTTATACCTGGTATACCGAGGCCTTCTACAATAAGGCCGGTAAACCGCTCATTGATGAAATTGTCCCGGTCAATCCCGCCATTAAGATGGTAGTGCATAACTACGCCTGGGGCGGTTATCCCAGCGCCTTTTTCACGGAGCATATTCCGACAGTAGTCGTCGGGCAGGAGCAGGCCGATCTCCTAAGCGCCGACCCGCAGAATCTGCAGTATATGGATTATGCCACGGTAGCCGGTACGCTGGACAGTGCGATGCACTTTGCCTATAAAACAGCCAAGACCGACAAGGTTATCATTTTCGACGGCGCCATGGGCGGGATCAATGTCAGTCAGAGTCTGGCCGATCTTTTGATCGCCAAAGCTCCGGCCGTTTCTGCACGGGTAGATAAAGAACTAATGCCGAAATGGCTCAAGCAACGGGGTGTAAAAATATAACTCGGGAGGTGCTATGATGCGGGCGGAAGCTATTATTCAGCAGGATATCAGAGATGTTATTTTTTCCACGATTAGCGACAGGCAATACACCGCGCACCTCCTGACCGAGCGTCAGGGCGTTATCGCGGGCGTGAAACGCCTGCAGACCTTTCTGACCGATAACAATATTTCCGCAGAGCTCCGGGTTGTTGAGGGCGAGCAGGTGGCGGCCGGCCAGGTGCTGACCGTCATTATCGGCACACCCAAACAAATTGCGGTGGCCGAAGAGTTTGTTGTCGGCTTTCTGGCCAAGCCTTCCGGTTTGGCCACCGCCGCCCGGCGGGCTGTTGAGGCCGCCGGACCAGGCCTCAACATCGTCTGCGGCGCCTGGAAAAAGATGCCCCATGAGATTAAGCACATTGTCCGGGAAGCTGTGGCGGCCGGCGGGGCCTGGTTTAGGATTACGAATGAGCCGTTCTTGTATTTGGATAAGAACTTTGTCCGCATGCTGGGCGGGGTGGAAGCTACGCTAAAATCGGTAAGCCATATTACCGATAAGGTAAAAGCCATTCAAATCAAAGGCGAAACCGGTGATGTCGGCGCCGAAGCACTGGCCGCATTTCACTGGGGAGCCGGCATTCTTATGGTAGATACCGGCCGCCAGGAGGATGTCGCCATTGTCAACCGCGTACTGACCGCAGCCGGCTGCCGCGATAAAGTGAAGCTGGCCTTTGCCAAAGGGGTAAAAATTGAGGATATTGCCGGTTTGCAGGGGCACGGCATCGACATGCTGGATATTGGTGCAGCCATTTTGGACGCGCCGTTATTAGACATGAAGCTGGAAGTGCAGGGGTGGGTAAACCATGGAGCTTAATCTGCTGGAAAAAACCGAATTGAAAATATATGGCCTCAAATTACAAAATGTCAATCTTGGCGAAATTGCCAAAGCTGCCGCCGCGGTTTTGGGGCTGCCGGTCAGGGAAGTACTGGTGGTGGATGTGCGGCATGACCATATTTGCCTGGATATCTTGGCGAAAAGTATTAGTATGCGGCAAATAATCGGCAAAGAACAGGCACTTTTGACAGAACTGGCGGCGATTGACGGTTTGGAACTGACCCCGGAGACCTATATCGACTCGGCCGGTATTATGGGACTGATTGGCTGTGATGAGAGTCAGGCCGGAGTAATAGCCGCACAGGCTGAGGCGGTGGCCGATGAAATTGCCCGGGCTGTTTTAGGGCGAGCTTTGGTTTACGCCACTGGCTTTGAGGTTCAGAACGGCATGATCAAGGATACGAATTCGCCCTATTTGCTGGAATTGCTGCAAGCCAACGGGTATAAAGCCGAATTCGGCGGCATCCTGGCGGATGATGCGAGTATTATTACCCACAAACTGCGGGATGCCGCCGAACGGGGTTTCGGACTGGTAATTACCACCGGCGGGGTTGGCGCTGAAGACAAGGACTTCAGCGTGGAGGCACTGTTAAAGCTGGACCCGGCTGCGGCTACTCCCTGGATTGTAAAATTTGCGATCGGCACGGGCCGCCATGTCAAGGAAGGGGTACGCATCGCGGTAGGCCAGAGCGGCCTGACGACCTTTATCAGCCTTCCCGGTCCCCATGACGAAGTGGTTGCCGCCGGGGCCGCCCTGCAAAACCGTTGCCAGGCCCATGAGCCAATTGCCAAAGAAGCCCTGGCCGGTGAAGTTGCCCAAATACTGCGGGATAAGCTGCGCCATAAGCATTGGCACGGCCAGCCGCATTAATGAAGAGAACGGAGATGATACAGTATGGATAAAGCGTTAATCACCCGGCTTGCCCAGGAATTATACACGGCGGAAACCGGCTGCGCCCCCATTGAGGCGCTCACCGCCCGTTATCCGGACATCAGCAATGAAGATGCCTACCAGGTTCAACTGGCCGGCATGAATCTTAGAATTGCCGACGGACATACCGTTGTCGGCAAGAAAATTGGTCTAACCAGCAAGGCGATGCAAACGGCGCTGGGGGTATTTGAGCCTGATTACGGTTATATTACCGACCGTATGATGGTGCTGGAGGGGGAAGATATCTCACTAAGCAGTGTTATTGCCCCCAAAGTGGAGGCGGAAATCGCCTTTGTCTTAAAAGAAGACCTGGCTGGTCCGGGAATTACGCTGGCCCGGGTACTCAAAGCCACGGCCGGAGTTATGCCTGCTTTCGAGATCATTGATACCCGGATCAAGGACTGGAAGATTAAAATCCAGGATACCATCGCCGACGGCGCCTCCATTGGCCGGATTGTCGTAAGCGGCGCACTCGTGCCGGTAGAAAATCTGGATATGCGCTATATGGGGCTGGTGCTGGAGAAAAACGGCGAAGTAGTGACAACCGCCGCCGGGGCAGCGGTTTTGGGGCACCCTGCCAATGCCGTTGTCTGGCTGGCCAACAAACTGGCTGACTATGGCATTTCGCTTAAAGCCGGTGAGGTTATTATGTCCGGTTCATTTACCGCTGCCTGCCCGGTTGCGGCAGGCGACAATCTACGGGCCACCTTTGACGGTCTGGGAACTGTAAGTGTGCGTTTCGTAAAATAAATCAGGAGGTGGCAACATGGGAAAAAAATTAAGAAGTGCAATCATCGGACCAGGCAACATCGGCATTGATTTAATGATTAAATTACTACGGAGCCCATACCATGAGGTCGTCCTTATTTCCGGGATCGATCCTCAGTCGGAAGGATTGAAAATTGCCGGCTCAAAAGGAATTGCCACATCCCTGGAGGGCATTAACGGGGTATTGGCCGTTAAGAACCTGGATATCTGCTTTGACGCGACCGGCGCCAAACCGCATCTAAAGCATGCGCCGCTATTGAAAAAAGCCGGCGTGTTTGCCGTGGATCTTACACCGGCCGCAGTTGGTCCTTACGTGGTGCCGTCGGTCAATCTGGAACAGAATCTGGGCAGCGTCATGAACGTCAACCTGATTACCTGCGGGGGACAGGCTACCATTCCTATCGTTCATGCCATCAGCCGGGTGACGCCTGTTGCCTACGCGGAAATTGTGGCTACTATCAGCAGCCGCAGCGCCGGGCCGGGGACCCGGGCCAATATTGACGAGTTTACCGAAACCACCCGCAATGCGCTGGTTGCCGTCGGCGGCGCCGAGAAAGCCAAGGCCATCATTATTCTTAATCCGGCCGACCCGCCGGTCCTCATGCGCAATACTATTTACGCCCAGTGCGATACCGGCAAAATAGACGCCATTATCAAGTCGGTGGAGCAAATTGTGGCCGATGTGCAAAAATATGTGCCCGGTTACCGCCTGAAAGTGGCGCCGTACGCCGACGGTGAGCGGGTAGTGGCTATGGTCGAGGTCATTGGCGCCGGCGACTATCTGCCGACCTATTCCGGCAATCTGGATATTATCACTTCGGCAGCCGTAGCGGTGGGAGAACGCTATGCGCAGTACAAGGAAGGGGCGGTGTCATAATGAAAAACATCCGGATTATTGATGCAACGCTGCGGGACGGCATGCATGCCGTCAGTCACCAGCTTACGCCTGAGCAAATGGCGCAAATTGCCGCCGGGCTGGATGCCGCCGGTGTAGATACTATTGAGATCGGGCATGGCGACGGTCTGGGCGGCTCGTCGTTGCAATATGGCTTTGCCCGCGCCAGTGACAAAGAGTACCTGGCCGCTGTTGCCAAGGCTGTAAAGAATGCCAAAATTGACGTGCTGCTGATACCCGGCATCGGCACCATTGAAGACCTGGAAGCCGCTATGGCGTACGGGGTCAAAACGGTGCGGGTGGCCACCCATGTTACCGAAGCCGACGTCGGCGCCCAGCATATAGACTTTGCCAAGAAACACGGTCTGGAAGCCATTGGCTTTTTGATGATGTCCCATATGGCCACGCCGGAAAAAGTGGCTGAACAGGCCAAACTATTTGCAAGCTATGGCGCCGACGCCGTCTATGTTACCGATTCGGCCGGAGCTATGGTGCCGGGGGAAGTGGCAGAGCGCATTACTGCAGTACGGGAAGCCATCAAGCTGCCGATTGGTTTTCATGCGCACAATAACCTGGGCCTGGCTGTAGGCAATACACTGGCGGCTATTGAAGCCGGCGCCAGTATTGTCGATGGGACTGTACGCGGCCTGGGAGCCGGCGCCGGCAACACGCAACTGGAGGTCTTGGTAGCTGTGCTCAAACGGCTTGGCTACGAAAGCGGCATCGACCTGTATTCTATTATGGATGTGGGCCAGCAACTGGTTGAACCTGTTATGCAGCGGCCGCAGATTGTCAGCAACGACGCGCTGGCGATCGGTTATGCCGGCGCCTATGGCAGCTTTTTGCTGCATTCGCAGCGCGCGGCTGAAAAATTCGGCGTGGATGCCCGCGATATTCTGATTGAGATGGGGCGGCGCAAAACGGTAGGCGGCCAGGAAGATTTAATTATTGATGTAGCCATTGATTTAGCCACGGCCAAACAGTTGCAAAAATAGGGGGAGAGGGTATGACACCGGTGTTTCAGCAGCGCATTGCAAAAGCGCAGCAAATGATGAATGAGCATGATATTGATGTTTTGTTTATTAATAACCGGGAAAACCTTATCTATTTTACCGGTCTTACCCAGATTGAATGTCTGGCGGTACTGATTCCCCGGCAGGGAGAGGCCTGTGCCGTTACCTTATGGCTGGACGCCGCCTATGTCCGGCAGGAATCAGGGCTTACAACCTATGGCTACCGGTTTCCGGGAGGAAGTTTGGCCGACAAGTGTATCGAACAGATTGGCGCATTCGGCTACTCCCGGCCGCGAATCGGGTTTGAGCGGTATTTTGTAGCCTTTGGCGTCTACGAATGTCTGCGTAAGGTTTGGCCGGAAGAACGGTTTGTGAGTGCCAGTGACTTGTTGTATCGTTTGCGCGCCGTCAAGGATGACGGGGAAGCCGCACTGATGCGCCAGGCCGGACAGCTTGTCGCAACAGGCATGGCGGCGGCCATTCGTTCGCTGCGCGCCGGTGTCCGGGAAATCGAGGTCTTGGCCGAAGCCGAGTATGCCATGCTGAAAGCCGGCTCCGGCGGCTCTCCTTTCCGGCCGCAGGTAGTTTCGGGTGAGCGGTCCCTGCTCACTCACCCCTGCGCCAGCGAAAAAACTGTCAGCGACGGTGAAATTGTAGTGGTGCATCTGGGCGCTACCTGCCAGGGCTATTGCGCCAAGCTGTGCCGGACAATAGCGGTCGGTGAGGTAGCGGCCGCCTACTATGAAACTCACGAGTTATTGTTACAAGCCCAGGCAGCTGCCGCAGCGGCTTTAAGGCCTGGCGCGACAGCCCATGAAGTGGATGCCGCTGCCCGGCGCATTATTGCCGCTGCCGGCCTGGAGCAGCAGTATCTCGATGTCGCCGGTTACGGGGTTGGTATCAGGCAGTCAGAATTTTACCCTATTATTGGCAAAGGGCGTACAGATGTCATTGCGGCCGGGATGGTAGTGGATTTACTGCTGCCGACTATCTACCGTACAGCCGGTGGCGGGCCCCGTATCACCGACTGTATTTACGTGGGGGAAAATCATAATGAAGTGCTTACCTGTTTCCCGCGGCAATTGTTTCAGGTCTGACAGGTGACGTAAGAGTACAATTCTATATGCTGCTGAATTTAAATTTAGGAGGAGATCTAGGAATGATCTTGGAAAAGGGTTATGACCTCAGGGACAGCTTGAAACTTCTCTGGTCCAACATCACTGCGGCGGCGGTAGGGACAGGTTTGGTAGCCACGCTTTTTAGTACCCTTGGCCCCGGTGTAATCGTCATGAATGCCGCCAAGCAAGGCGGGCTGACTGAGGCGCAGGCGGTTTCCTGGTTATTTGGCATCTATGCTTTAGGTGGCCTGGCCACGATGTTTATGTCGCTAAGGTATCGTATTCCTGTTGTTATCGCCTATTCCATTCCAGGGGCTGTTATGCTGGGCAAGCTGCTGGGGCAGTTTCCCCTGAGTGAGGCCATCGGCGCGTATATGGTCGTCGCCTTTGTCACTATGCTGCTTACGGTTACCGGTGCTATCAAAAAGGTAGTGGATCATATCCCTGTTCCCATTATGCTGGCGATGGTCGGCGGAGTGCTGATGAGTTTTGGCGTTGGTTTGTTTAATGCCGCGATTAAAACGCCCGGCATATATGGTGTCATGGTCCTCTTGTTCTTTATTGCCATGTCCATGCGCAAGTTAAGCCAGAAAGTACCGCCGATCATTGTGGCCATCATCGCCGGCGCGGGTCTGTTATATTCTGCCGGCATGCTCAAGCCGGTTGCCATTAGTCTGGAGTTCGCCCAACCGCAGCTTGCTTTTCCCAGTTTCAGTATTCCAGCCATCTTAAATATCAGTGTGCCTTTATTCTTCCTGGTTATCGGTGTGCAGAACATCCAGGCGGTCGGCGTATTATTAGCGGAAAAGTACAAGCCGCCCATTAATGCCATGTATCTTGTACCTAGTGTGGCGACAGTGATTAACGGTTTTTTGGGAGCGCATCCGGCGGTAACCGCCGGTCCCAGCACTGCGATTTGTTCCAGCTCGGCGGCTGGTCCGCAGCGGGAATTCCGTTTTGTGGCCGCATTCTTTGAAGGCGTTTTCTGGTTTTGTTTTGCCCTGTCTGCCAAGATTGCCGTCGAAGCGGTAAAATTTGTGCCGGCAGAATTCAGTGCCGTTCTGGCCGGGCTGGCTATGTTTGATGTTTTCGGCAGCGCCTTTAAAGGCGCCTTTAACGGACAATTTAAATCAGGTGCGGTGGTAGCCTTCTTTGTTGCCGTTACCAATGTATCCATTCTGAATATCGGCGCTCCCTTCTGGGCTATTATCCTGGGGGTAGTCACTTCGCTGGTGGTAGAACGCACCGATTTCAAATTCTTTAATAAAGCAGATGATGTCGCGGCGGCAAAAGCATAACCTGCAAAGAAAGAGAACTGCCGGCCGGCAGTTCTCTTTCTGGCATTATTCAATAGTTGTGCCGCCGCTGCTAATGTGGTCAATATCGAGGGCGGCTAAAGATTACTAATTCGATACGATATTTTGCGCACAATAACGCTACCGGTATATTACAATAAGGAGTAATATCTGATGACACAACTGGAAACAAAGCTGGATAAGCTAGTGACTTTGCTGCTGCAAATGGAGAGCGTTGTTGTGGGGTTTTCCGGCGGTGTGGACAGCAGTTTTCTGGCCGCTGCCGCCCAAAAAACATTAGGGGATAATGCGATAGCCCTAACGGCCTGTTCGGAAACCCTGCCGAAAAGTGAAGCTGAAGAAGCCGCCGCGTTTGCCAGGGAGATTGGCATTCGCCATACTTTCATCATGATCAGTGAACTTAAGAGCGATGAGTTTGTTGCCAATAATGCATCGCGCTGTTACTATTGTAAAAAACTGCGATTTTCCGCCCTCGTTCAGTGGGCGGCAGAGGCTGGTTATAAGTGGGTATTGGAAGGGTCCAACGCCGATGACGCCGCCGATTTCCGTCCCGGTATGAAAGCGGTGGCGGAGCTTGCCGGCGTGAGAAGCCCGCTCCTGGAGGCCGGCTTGACCAAGCAGGAAATCCGGCACTTGTCTAAAGAGTGGGGCCTGCCCACATATAATAAACCAAGCGCCGCCTGTCTGTCGTCGCGCATCGCGTACGGGCTGCCGGTGACTGCTGAACGTCTCAGACAGGTTGAGGCCGCCGAAGAACTGCTGAAAAAGTTTTTTTCCGGTCAGATACGGGTCAGACATCACGGCAATTTAGCCCGGCTTGAACTGCAGCCGGAACAATTCGGGTTCCTGACAAAACCAGCCATTGTCGCTGAGCTTATAGGCGAACTAAAGGGGCTGGGCTTTACCTACGTCACGCTGGACCTGGCCGGCTACCAGCTGGGGAGCATGAATCATACCCTGAGAAAATGAGGGCTTGCCATCACTACCGTTTGCCGGCTAAAGGCTTTTCCAGACTATACAGATCCTCCAGTTTCCCGGTTAGAAAATAGTGGGCGTCTTTGAGGGCCTGATTGTAAATCAGGGGACCAATATCCTTTACAATAAAGTCCAGCAGCAAGCCCGCCGACAAATCTGTGATTTCTTCCTCCTTCTCCGTCAAAAAATAGCTTTGTATAGCGGCTGTGGCCGCCTGCTGCTGTTCCTTAGTTAACTTAATTTCTTTCACGGCTTAGCTCCCTTTGCAGTCTATTTTGCTATTATTATAGGCCTTCCTTGCTGCGTCTGCAAGCGCAATCCGGGCGGACGGCACTACAAAATCGGGACTTTTGTCCATGGAACTATTTGCCATAAAATGTTATAATTTAGTCAGGGAGACTAAAGCGTGAGGAGGTTATGTCAAAATGATTGATCAGGCGTTTACATTGTCTGCTTTTGGCATTTTAGGTCTTTGCTTTAGTGGTATTTTCATGGTTATATTCCATAATTTGTTTAAGCTTGACTAAAGCTCGACCGATTACTTTGCCGGCAGAGTCCGTTACAAATTTACTATGTCCGACCGGTGAACCAGCATAGGCAGGCCCCTGGCGAAAAGCCAGGGGCCTTTAGATTTTCTCTAGAGAGCTACTATTGATTTTACGCTGTCAAGCATGGCCGTTTCGCCGTTAATGGTCCAGATTAAATAAAGCTGTTCCAGGGTAAGCTGGGAGAATACGTAGTTTCTAAACGCATTGAATTTTTGTGTTTGCAGGTCGTCTGCTGACATTTTATATTCCTTTTGGGCAATTGCGCCGAGTTTGGCTATCATCCACTTGGCTTCCGGTACCGATAGGACCCAATCGTGGTCACCGAGATGAGTGATAAACCCTTCGGCGCGGCGGGGGATGGGCAGTGT
>JAEZQV010000112.1 GCA_023441125.1 Bacillota bacterium | reverse complement strand
GTTGTATAATCTGGTTGTAATTTCTTTGTCTTCACAAACTTGATTTTACAACAAAAAATGGCAACCGGCACTAGCCGGAAGCCATTTTTTGTTTTTTTAGGGCCGCCTTAGCGCGACAGCCCCTTTTCTATGGTGGGCCCAAGCTGCTACCAAGTAGCGATTACTGACCCTTTGAAATGCTCATCGATAAACTTCTTTACATCTTCCGACTGATAGGCCTTAATAAGTTTGGTTATGGCCGGATTGTCCTTATCCTTGGACCTAACCGCAATTACATTGGCATAAGGGGAATTGCCGTCTTCAATGGCCAGCGCATCTTTATTCGGAACCAGACCGGCCGTCATGGCATAGTTGGTATTAATGGCCGCCAGCTCGACATCCTCCATGGAACGCGGTACCTGCGCCGCATCCAGCTCTTTAATCTTAAAGTTTTTCGGATTTTCGGCAATATCGGCTGCGGCCGCTTTGAGGCCGGCACCCGCCTTAAGTTTTATCAGGCCTTGTTTTTCTAACAACAACAACGCACGGCCGCCATTGGTAGGGTCATTGGGAATGGCAATGGTGGCCCCGGGTTGCAGCTCGCTCAGTGATTTAACTTTTTTGGAATAGATGCCCATAGGATAAATAACGGTTTTAGCCACCGACACAATATCATATTTCCGGTCCTGCACCATATTATCCAGATAGGGCTGATGCTGGAAGCTGTTAACATCAATGTCACCCTGGCTTAACGCCACATTGGGCTGGACGTAGTCATTAAACTCAACAATCTGGATTTTAAGGCCATCTTTCTCGGCCACTTTTTTCACGGCATCCATAATCTCGGCATGCGGCCCGGCGGTTACTCCCACTTTAAGCGGCTTGTCTGCTGCCGGCGCAGCTGTCTGCTGGCCGCAGCCTGCCAGACCGGTAACAGCAAAGGTTACTACGGCTGCTAAGGCTAAGCGTTTCAAGTATTTTTGCATGTTAATCGCTCCTTATCCTGGTTACTTTTTTAGAGATAATTTTTCCAGCCGTTCAACAGCGGCCGCCAGCGTTTCCAGCTTTTTGCAGAAACAGAACCGTATCAAGGTTTTACCGGCGGAACTTTCCGGCCGGAAAAAGCTGGACCCCGGGACAACAGCTACCCCGATTTCACTGGCCAGATATTTCGCAAAGGCAACATCGTCATCCCAGCCAAACGGAGTAATATCAGCCATAATGTAGTAGGCTCCCTGCGGTCTGACACAGGTAAAGCCGATTCTTGCCAAGGCATTCAGCAAAAAGTCCCGCCGTTCACGGTAGAAACCGGCCAGTTCCTGATAGTATTCCGCGCCAAAGTTGAACGCCTCCGCCGCGGCTACCTGCAGCGGCGCAGCCGCGCCTACTGTTAGAAAATCATGAACTTTGCGGATGGAAGCCGTAATCTCGGCGGAAGCCTGTACAAAACCGATTCGCCAGCCGGTTACGCTGAAAGTCTTGGAAACGCTGTTTACGGCAATGGTGCGCTCGGCCATTCCCGGCAGTGTCCACAGCGGAATATGTTCGGTATTGTCATACAAAATATGTTCGTAAATCTCATCGTTAATTGCCAACACATCATATTTAATACAAAGTTCGGCGATCAGTCCCAGTTCCTCCCGGTTAAACACTTTACCGGTCGGATTATTGGGTGTATTAATAATAATGGCTTTGGTTTTAGCGGAAAAGGCAGCAATCAGTTCGGCGCGGTTGAAGTTGAATTCCGGCGGATTCAGGCTGATATATTTAGGGACAGCGCCGCACAGGATTACGTCGGCGCCGTAATTTTCATAGAAAGGCTCAAAGATAATAACCTCATCGCCCGGATTTACCGTAGCCAGTAATGTGGCAATCATGCCTTCGGTGGCACCGCAGCACACCGTCAGCTGCCGTTCAGGATCAATGGTGACATCGTAGTCGCGCTTAACCTTAGCGGCGATGGCATCGCGCAGCCCTTTGGTACCCCAGGTTATGGCATACTGATTGTGATCCGCCATTACGGCGCGCACAGCCGCTTGCTTAATCGCTTCCGGCGCAGGGAAATCTGGAAAGCCCTGAGCCAGATTGATCGCATTATGAGCCGCGGCGATCCGGCTCATCTCCCGTATTACCGACTCGGTAAATTGTCTGGCCTTGGCGGAAGCGTAGCCACCCTCGCGAATATTCCGGATAACAGCTTGCATATATTGAGTACCTCCTTTGTTAGGAACCAATGTTAATTTAATTAGCGCTTATTAAGCTTGCTGGCAAAATAGTCACCGCTTGATTGTACAATTTGCACCAGGGCGATTAAGATAACCACCGTCGCCAGCATCACATCGCCTCTGAAGCGCTGATAGCCATAGCGAATGGCCAAGTCTCCCAGACCGCCGCCGCCAATAGCGCCAGCCATAGCCGAGTAGCCGATCAGGCTGATGATTGTCAGCGTCAAACCCAATACAATGGACGGCATAGCCTCCGGGATAAGTACTTTCAGGATAATCTGGGCCGGTGATGCCCCCATTGCTTGTGCGGCTTCAACTAGCCCGGCGTCCACTTCCTTGAGCGCCGACTCGACAATGCGGGCCACAAAAGGAATGGCGGCAAGGCTGAGCGGCACAATCGCCGCGTTGGTGCCAATCGACGTTCCGGCAATGATCCGGGTAAACGGAATGATGGCCACCATGAGGATAATAAAGGGCGTCGAGCGGGCCGCATTGACAATAGCCCCTAGCGACTGATTAAAGGCAAGGTTTTCTTTGATATGACCTTTACCGCTTATAACCAAAATGACGCCCAGCGGTATGCCCAGCAGGGCGGCTACCAGCGAGGAAACCGCCACCATATACAATGTTTCACCCAAGGCCTCAACCAGCAGCATAAGCATGTCTTGCGACATAACCAATCACCTCTGTCCCTAAATCTCTGGCTTGCAGATAGTTTAACGCATTTTGTACATCCTCCGGTTTGCCGGACAGTTCAATAAGTAATGTGCCATAAGGAATATCCTGCAGATGGTCTATATTGCCGGATATAATATTTACATCAACCGCAAACCGTCTGATAAGCCCGGCAATAACCGGCTCATTGGTGGCGGCGCCAAAAAAGGATAACCTGATCACGACATTGCTGCCGGGTTCCGGCTGTTCTGATAATGCCGCGGTTAATACGTCCGGCAGCTTATTATTGATTACGGCTTTAATGAATTCACGGGCCGTTGCCGATTGCGGCTTGGTAAATACATCAAATACCTTGCCTGTTTCCACTAAGTGCCCGCCTTCAATAACCGCGACCTGGTCACAGATCGCTTTGATAACATGCATTTCATGAGTAATCAGGACAATTGTCAAGCCCAGTTTTTTATTAATATCTTTTAATAATGCTAAAATAGATTCGGTTGTCTGCGGATCAAGCGCAGAGGTTGCTTCATCGCATAACAAAACTTTAGGCTGACTGGCCAATGCCCGAGCAATGCCTACCCGTTGCTTTTGTCCGCCGCTAAGCTGAGCCGGGTATACATCCCGCTTGTCACTGAGGCCGACTAACTCGAGCAGCGGCAAGACTTTTTGTTCCCGCTCTGCACGGCTGACACCGGCAATCTCCAGGGGAAAAGCCACGTTCTCAAGCACAGTACGGGATGAGAGCAGATTAAAATGCTGAAATATCATGCCAATACTTTTCCGCGCTGTCCTAAGTTCAGCCTCAGACAGCGCGGTCATATCCTGGCCGGCAACAAGTACCTGGCCGGCCGTCGGGCGCTCCAAAAGATTAATGCAGCGAATCAATGTACTTTTGCCGGCGCCGCTTTTGCCAATAATGCCATAGATTTCACCCTGTTTGATCGTAAGGGATACATTGTCAAGAGCCTTTACGGCGCCCGACTCACCCCGATATATCTTCTGCAAGCCAGTCAGCGTAATCATACCGGTAAATTATCCTCCTTGCCATTGCTAAAATAAAAAAGCCTCTTCGCAGTGAAGAGGCATATATACTTACTATGCTATTCTTCATCTGCCAAACCCTCAGCGGGTTGCAGGAATTGGCACCGTTCGCCTGTGCGATGGTTGCCGCGGCTTCATAGGGCCAGTCCCTCAGCCAACTCTTGATGAAAAATACTGTATTTAGTTCTTGAGTAATAGTAACACGGCCTAAAATTACTGTCAAGGAATTTCTCTTATGGAAATATAGAAAAAGTATTCAGGCAACTTTGGCTCCGGTAACGGGTAACCCTACCAGCTTGCTATGGCTTCTTGCCGACAGTGGCAACGTAGATGGCAAACTGAGTTTCACCATCAAGCCGGAGTGCCGCATTCAGCTTGTCGTCATCAAAAGCGGCAATGGCACAGACCCCACTGTGGATGGCCCCGGCCGCCAGGTATAGATTCTGGCATACATGCCCGGCATCAATGTGCAAATAACGGTAGCCGCGCTGCCCATAACGATAGGTCATCCGGTATACCGCCGCCGTCCAGATAAATGTAGCCGCACTCTGCCTGACAAAATTTTGCCGGAGGCATGCCGCAGTAATGACCTCACTCATAGTGCTGTCACCAGTATCAATTTTAGCCAACTGGTGGTCAATTGCCAAAAATTTATATAAACCTGGCGCCAAGCCGTCCACCCGGTTAATGAGTAAATAAGTTTCAAAGGCATGCCGCGCACCGGCTGAAGGTACCGTTCTCAGGGTCACTAAATGCGGTTCAATGGATTTAACCCCTTGCGTACACCAGAGTAAATAAGACAGTTCAGCGATAGATAACGCTTGTTCTGCATATTTCCGGACACTAACCCGCTCAACAATGGCTTGCGTAACGGAAATCTCCGCCGGCCGGAAATCCTGCGGACTGGGTAAATCAATTACAGAAGTAATTCCGGGCAGGTCAAGCTCTACCGGCGGCTGAGGCAAGCCGCGCGCCTGATCTGCCGGCTGCATATGGGGATATTTGGTCTTCTCCATGAATTGCTTGCCAATATCAGTAGTCATCCGGCATCTCCCTCTACTTTTTCTTATATGCCAAAAAACACTCATTTTCATGAGTGTTTTTTATGAACCAGCAACTTCCTAATGACCCGGGCCGTTTCCAGCCAAGCCTACGACCGTCCATAGCGCCCCACCTGCTTCGTTGTCAGTCCGGGCGTTCCCTTCGCCGTACTTCCAGTACTACTCCGGTCACGTCCTCCCTCCGCCTCGCATCTGGGACACTCTGAACGGTCTAAGTTTTGCTATAGTTACAAAAAATGCACTCAGGCATAGAAACAGGCGGATCTGCGAACTTTAGACTCATCTTTTGGCTATATGCCAAAAAACACTCATTTCTGAGTGTCTTTTTTCTAACCAGCAACTTCCTAATCTCCCGGGCCGTTTCCAACCAAGTACCTTCGGCGTTTGTGGGCTTAACTACTGTGTTCGGTATGGGAACAGGTGGAGCCCCACAGCTATCGTCACTGGATATTAAATTAGGTGAACATCTCGTTAGAGTATGTTCCCTAAAAACTTCACAGAAGAAAGACTGCGCATTAGATTTACTGATGTTTGCGAACTGGTTGCTACTTCAAAGCTACAAGATACATATAGGATGTTCGCTCGCTCCGCTCGGAACTACGCGACTCACATATGTTCTTGCTTCGCCTTTCGGCTCGCAACAACATGGTTCGCTGCTTAAGTCAAGTCCTCGGCCTATTAGTACCAGTCAGCTCCATGAATTACTCCACTTCCACATCTGGCCTATCTACCTTATCATCTATAAGGGGCCTTACTT
>JAEZQV010000060.1 GCA_023441125.1 Bacillota bacterium | reverse complement strand
AGGTTACAGCCCCTTGCTTAGTTGAAGTAATCCGCTCTTGCAGGGTACCGACATCCGTGCCCAGCGTAGGCTGATAGCCAACCGCCGACGGCATCCGCCCCAACAGGGCCGAGACCTCGGAACCGGCCTGGATAAAACGGAAAATATTATCAATAAACAGCAAGACATCCTGCCCGGCTACATCGCGGAAATATTCGGCCATGGTCAGGCCGGTCAGGCCGACCCGCATCCTGGCTCCCGGCGGTTCATTCATCTGGCCGTAAACCAGCGCAGTTTTATTGATGACTCCCGACTCCATCATCTCGCGCCAGAGCTCATTACCCTCGCGGGTGCGCTCGCCAACGCCGGCGAAGACCGAGAAGCCGCCATGCTCGGTGGCGATATTGCGGATCAGCTCCATGATCAGAACCGTCTTGCCCACCCCGGCGCCCCCAAACAACCCAATCTTCCCGCCGCGCGCATACGGGGCAATGAGATCCACCACTTTAATGCCTGTTTCCAGAATCTCGGTGGCCGTTTCCTGGGCCACAAAGGCCGGGGCGGGCCGGTGAATGGGCCAGAACTCGCTGGCTGTCACCGGCGCCGAATTATTATCAACCGTTTCCCCCAGCACATTAAAAATTCGTCCCAGTGTTCCCTTGCCTACAGGTACCATAATAGGCGCTCCTGTGTCAATGGCTTCCATACCGCGCACCAGGCCGTCTGTCGAGGACATGGCAACACAACGGACGACATTGTCGCCTAAGTGCTGCATAACCTCCACGGTCAGCTTGACAGCATAGCCTGCGGCCTGCCCGGTAATCCGTACTGCATTATTGACAGACGGCAGCTGGTCCTGCGGAAATTCTATATCCACAACCGGGCCAATGACTTGTTTTACCCGTCCGCTTGCCATAGGCTCCCTCCTCTACCGTAACGCTTCCGCCCCGCCGACAATCTCGGAAATTTCCCGGGTGATGTTGGCCTGACGGACTTTGTTATATTCGAGTATTAACTGACTGATAAGCTCCTGGGCGTTGTCCGTCGCCAGGCTCATGGCATGTAACCTGGCGGCGACTTCACTAGCGGCCGCATTGACCAGCGCCCGGTAAATAGCGGCTTCCAGCCAGGCTGCCGCGGCTTCGTCCAGAATACTTGCCAGCGACGGCTCAAACAGTTGCGCCGACGTCGGCTGCGGCCCGGCCTCAACCTCAGGTGTAATTGGCAGAATTACCTCCGCCGCCACCTGCTGGACTGCCGGCGAGAAGAATCTGGTATATATAAGACAGACCCGGTCATAGTCCCCGGCCAGATACTTAGCCAGAATATCTTGGGCAATATCCCGGGCATGCTGGTAACCGGGTTTTTCGGAAACACCGATATACACCTTGTCAATCGCCACTTTGCGGCGTTGAAAATAATCTCTTACTTTCCGGCCGACAACCACCAGGCTTACATTCTCCTGATTACTGCTGTGCCTTTGCACCGCTTTGACCAGATTGCTGCCGTACGAACCGGCCAGCCCCTTGTCGGCACCGATTACCACATAGCCGGTCCGCCGGACCTCGCGGGGCACATACAGCGGGTTGGTTATATCCTCGCCGCTGCTGGCGATAGCCCGCAGCAGGGCGGCGACACCTTCATAATAGGGCGCGTTGTCTTTGACCCGCTCCTGGGCTTTGCGCAGGCGGACAGCGGCCACCATTTTCATAGCCTGGGTTATCTTTTGAATATTCTTTACCCCTTTAATGCGGCGGCGCAGATCCAATGCATTCGGCATGCCGTCACCTCACCGCAAAAGAAGCTTTAAACTGCTTGATTGCACTTTTCAGGAGTTCCTCACCAGCCGGCTCAATGCACTTTTTCTCCCTTATCCCGTCCCCGATGGCCGGATAGGCACGGATATACTGCAGAAATTCCTGTTCAAAGCGGCTGATTGCCGCTACCGGCACATCATCCAGATACCCGTTGACGCCCAGATAAATGGCAATGACCTGTTCCTCGACCGGCACCGGCTGATACTGCGGCTGCTTGAGCAGTTCGGTCATCCGCTTGCCCCGCTCCAGGAGATCTTTGGTGCCTTTATCCAGGTCGGAACCGAACTGGGCGAAAGCGGCCAGTTCCCGGTACTGGGCCAGATCCAGCCGCAGCCGGCCGGCTACTTGCTTGGTTGCCTTGATCTGGGCCGAACCACCGACCCGCGATACCGACAAGCCGACATTGATCGCCGGGCGGGTGCCGGCGTAAAACAGTTCACTCTCCAGAATAATCTGGCCGTCGGTTATGGAAATGACGTTGGTAGGAATATAGGCGGCTACGTCGCCGGCCAGCGTCTCAATAACCGGCAGGGCCGTCAGGGAACCGCCTCCTAATTCCGTCGACAGCTTGGCGGCCCGCTCCAGCAGGCGGGAATGAAGATAAAAAACATCGCCCGGATAAGCCTCGCGACCCGGCGGACGCCGCAGCAGCAAGGACATAGCCCGGTAGGCGGCTGCATGCTTGGACAGGTCGTCGTAAACACACAGTACGTGGCGGGCCTGGTACATGAAATGCTCGCCGATGGCCACACCGGTATACGGCGCCATATATTGCAGCGGCGCACTGTCTGAGGCCGTGGCCACTACCACAATGGTATGCTCCATCGCCCCGTGGTCCTCCAGGGTCTTGACCACCCGGGCCACGGTAGATGCCTTCTGGCCAATGGCTACATAGATGCAGATGACACCCTCCCCTTTTTGATTGAGGATGGTATCAATAGCAATGGCTGTTTTGCCTGTGCCCCGGTCCCCGATAATGAGTTCCCGCTGCCCGCGCCCGATCGGCACCATACAGTCGATGGCTTTAATCCCGGTTTGCAGCGGCTCTTTGACTGGCTGACGGTCGGCAATGCCGGGCGCCCGCCACTCGATAGGCCGGGACTGCGTGGTATTAACCGGCCCCTTGCCATCCAGCGGCCGTCCTAATGCGTCAACAACTCTGCCTATGAGGGCATCGCCGACCGGTACTTCCATGATCCGGTCGGTGCGTTTTACGGTACAGCCTTCGTGAACCTTGACTTCACCGCCTAAGAGAACGGCGCCGACATTATCCTCCTCCAGATTCAAAGCCATACCGTAAACACCGTCGCCAAAATCTAAAAGTTCGCCGGCCATAGCCTTGTCCAAGCCATGCAAACGGGCAATACCGTCGCCCACCTCGATAACGGTGCCAATTTCATCGATATTGCTTTGCCCCTGATATTGTTTGATTTGTTCCTGAATAATTGCCGAAATTTCTTCAGGCCGTATTTTCATAGTGAGTTGCTCACCTCACTTTCGTAACGATTTACTTAACAGCTGGTTTTTCATTTTTTCCAGCTTGGCTCGTACACTGTTGTCAATCCGTTTATCCCCGATATGAATAATCAGCCCCCCCAGAATCCGCTTGTCAACACTGTTAGATAACTCGATGGTCTTGCCGGTTACCTCGGCAAGACGGACCGCCAAGGCCCCCCGGTCCTGCTCCGCCAGCGCTGTTGCCGTTACTACCTCCACAGTTACAATGTTTTCGGCCTGTTTAACCAAGTCCCGGTAAGCTGCAATGACCTCAGGCAATACATTCATCCGCCTTTTTTCCGTCATGTGGCACAGAAAATTCTGCGTAAAGTCTGAGAGATAAGGACCAAATACGCGCC
>JAEZQV010000414.1 GCA_023441125.1 Bacillota bacterium | reverse complement strand
GCGCCACCGTGGTTGGTGCACGGCAGTTTTTAATCGCTTATAATATTAATTTGAGCACCAGTGATGTCAATATCGCCAAAAAAATCGCCGGCAGCATCCGGGAAGTTAAAGGCGGCTACAAGTATTGCCGGGCTATGGGGGTCATGATCGAAGAGCGCAATATGGCTCAGGTTACCATAAATATGGTAGATTATACCGGTACGCCGCTGCACCGGGTTTTTGAAACCGTTAAGTCCGAAGCAGCCCGTTACGGTGTAAATGTCATCGGCAGTGAAATTGTCGGCATGGTGCCTCTGCAGGCGCTGATTGACACCGCTGATTTTTATCTCAGGCTGGAAGGCTTTGAACGCCGGCAAGTCCTGGAAGACAACCTGAAATAAGGGGGAACGGATTTTATGCTGATACAAATGAAGGTTACCGAATTGCTGGCCGAACTGGGGTCAAACTCGCCGGCGCCGGGCGGCGGCAGTATTGCGGCCCTGGCCGGGGCGCTGGGCGGTGCCTTGACCGCCATGGTTTGCCGGCTGACGGTGGATAATGAAAAGTATGCTGCTGTACAGACCGAGGTTGCCGGCATTCTGGCCGAAGCCGATTCCCTGGCCGGCGATCTGGCCGGCTGCGTGGATGCCGATACCGAAGCCTTTAACAATGTAATGGCTGCCTATAAGCTCCCCAAAGCGACCGACGCGGAAAAGGCAAACCGCAGTGCCGCCATCCAGCAGGCTATTATTCAGGCCACCGAGCTGCCGTTGGGCGTTGCTGCCAGCTGCCTCAAGGTGCTGGCGCTGGCGATACGGATATTAGCCATTGGCAACAGCAATGCGGCCAGTGATGCGGCGGTTTCCGGTTTAATGGCTCATGCCGGTTTGCATGGTGCGCTGTATAATGTCAAAATTAATTTAGGCGGTATCAAGGAGCAAACGGTTCAAGCCGATATTCAGGCTAAGATGGCGCGCATAATCACCGAGGATGAGAGTCTTCACAAGGAACTGGTTGCAGTTGCCGGCAAGGTTATCGGTTAATATTTGTCAGCTTGTAAAGGACTGATCTCGCCCAAGAGGATCAGTTCTTTAATTTGTAAGATATTTTTTTAAAAGGCATGATGAGACATGTTTAATAAGCAGTATGTGCCGGCAGATATGACTCTGTGGGCAGGCCGCATAGACAGTGCGGATAACTATGATGCGTTTCGCTGGCATCAGTGGATACGCATGCTTGATTTAAGCACTACTCCGGTGCTGGCGGCCAAGGGAAAGCTGGGTTTTGGCCTGGTGGGTTTCTGCTGCGACGAGGGTGTGAGAAGAAATCACGGCCGGACCGGAGCCGCCAAAGGCCCTGATGCCATTCGGCGGGAACTGGCCAATCTTCCCTGCGCATTTTCCCCGGAAGTCCTGTTGTTTGATGGCGGCAATATTACCTGTACCGGCGGGAATCTGGAAGAAAGCCAGGCCGCTCTGGCCGAGGCTGTAAGCAGAATTTGCCGGCTGGGACTTTTTCCGCTGGTATTAGGCGGCGGGCATGAATTAGCCCTGGGGCATTTCCGGGGCCTGCAGGGCTTCCTGACGCAAAACGGGCAAATACCGGATATCGGGATTGTCAATTTCGATGCGCACTTTGATCTTCGGCCTTTTGCCAATGGCAGCAGTTCCGGGACCATGTTCCGGCAAATTGCGGAGGAGGCGGCGGATACCGGACTGGCATTCCGCTACTTATGCGTTGGTATTCAGCGGTTTAGCAACACACTGGAGCTTTTTAAAACTGCCGAACGGTACGGTGTGGTTACAATACCGGCCGAAGAGGTAAATGTAAAAGGCGACTGGAATGTTATTGAGAAACTGGATGAGTTTATAAAATCCGCCAGACACATTTATGTTACGGTGTGTACTGATGTTTTTTCCACAGCCTTTGCCCCCGGTGTCAGTGCCGCGCAGCCGCTGGGGCTTAATCCGGAGGATGTTTTAAAATACCTGAAGCATATCCTGCGTTCCGAGAAAGTTCTCGGGTTCGACATTGCCGAGGTATCGCCCCGGTTTGACCAGGACAGCACCACCGCCAGCCTGGCCAAGGTGCTGATATTTTCAGCAGTCAGTACGCTGTGCCGGCTAAAAGGGCTTGCCAGATAGGCAGGCCACGCTGGCGGCAAACAGGTTGTCAGCCCGGTCTGGCCATTAGTAAGAAAGGACTGATCCCCTTCTGTCGGGGATCAGTCCTTTTCTTAGTTGTCCTGGCTTTTACTTATTCGGCGGCAAAATGAACATTTTTGGTAATGCTGAGTTTTTTTATGCGCACCTGCAGATTTTGCCGGTGGATGCCAAGCGCTAAGGCCGCTTGGGTGATATTGCCGCTATTGGCCGCAAGCGCATTAATAATGAGTTTGCGCTCCAGCTCCTCAAGCGCCTGCGGCAGTGACTGGCTGCTCTCCGGGGCAGGGGCGGTGCGCCGCGGCGCCGGCTGCTGTTTATGAAAATACTCGGGCAGGCAGGCGGCATTTAATATGGCCTCGTTATCACAGAAACTAATGGCATTTTCCAGTACGTGGCACAGCTCGCGGACATTGCCCGGCCAGGTGTGACTGAGCAATATGTTTTCCAGGTCGCTATCGAGCTGGGTTATATGCTTGCCGTAAACTTTATTGAATTTATTAATAAAGTGCTTGGCCAGCAGCAGGATGTCTGCCTGTCGCTCGCGCAACGGGGCAATGGTCAGGTTTACAACCGCCACACGATAATAAAAGTCTTCCCGCATTTTATTTTCCAGCAATAATTTATGGCAATCAACATTAGTGGAACTGATGATCCGGCACCTGACCGGCGTTTCCTGGTTGCCGCCAAGGCGGCGAAACTTTTTCTCTTCCAGTATCCGCAGCATTTTGGCCTGCAGCACCAAGCTCATGCTGTTTATTTCATCCAAGAACAAAGTGCCTTCGCCGGCCTGTTCCAGTAAGCCCGGTGCGTTTTCCGCGCCGGTAAAGGCTCCTTTGGTTGTGCCGAAGATCATGCTTTCCAGCAGAGTCTCTGGGATGGCGGCACAATTTAAGGCAACAAACGGATGGGCGGCCGCGGGACTGTAATTGTGAATGCTCTGGGCAAGAATTTCCTTGCCGGTGCCGGTTTCGCCTGTCAGCAATATAGGAGCAAAACACAGGGCTGCTTTTTTGGCTTTATCAATCAGTGAGATAATTTGCGGACTTTTGCCAATAAGGCACTCAAAATTATAGCTGGTGCCGTTTTGCAGTTTATTACCGTTGTCGCTAAAGGTTTGCAGCTGCTCCTGCAGCTTGTAAACCTTATTCAGCAAATTGGTCATTTCGGTTATGTTTTTATTGATGGAGCAAACGGCAACAATCTCATTCTTGCGCTTGATCGGGATGATTGTTGACAGCATATGTACTTCCCGGTGATCGATCGTATGATATTTTTTATATTTGTCAAAAGAAGGTTTTCCGGTAATGAATACATTGCGCAGTTCCTCAATCATATCTTTGCGCTGAGAGGGCTCGAAGCGTTCAATCCGGTTATTGTAAAACAATTCTTCGCCCTGATTGTTAATTACATAGACCGCATCCTGAATGTGATTGGCAATTGTATATAAATATAATGATTTATCGATAGTATCCATGTTTCCACCACCACCTGGCAAGCGTTAACAACATTTTAGCTAATATTTGTATATCTGTAAAGATGGGGATGCAATAAATTAATGCGCAAAAAAATGATGCAGTTGATAATAATCTTATATATATAATCTCATAGTAAGCTGGTTCAACTGCCAAAGGGCAGCAATTTTCGGGAAAAACTGAATTATTGCTACAAATTCAGTTGTTGGCATGAATTTTGCAAATTGTAAAGAACGGCATAAATTTTATTCCGTTTTAAAGTATGAAGAAAACGAGGGAGAAGTATGAATACAGAAGCTCTGGATCATTTTCTCTAATTCTAACAAAGTTGAGTGCTGGAGAGGAGCGGGTATTTTGAGCAAGGAAACAGTGGTACTGACCGGCAGTAATCTTACGGTGGAAAGCGTGGCGCAGGTAGCCAGCTTTGACGCGCCGGTGCAAATCGCGCCGGCGGCGCAGCAAAAACTGGCGGAATCCAGGGAATTTGTTTACCGACTTGTTGACAGCAACGTTCCGGTTTACGGCTTTAACACCGGTGTGGGCGCGAATAAGGATAAAGCAGTGGAGGGCGAATATTATAACCAGTTCAACGTCAATATGGTCAGGTCGCATTGCGTGGCCGCAGGACCGGAGGCCTCCCGGCCCGAAGTGCGGGCGATGATGGTAATCAGACTCAATACGCTGCTTTTAGGCTACACCGGGATGAGCCCGGAGATTGCCTATATGTATCGCGATCTGCTTAATAATGACATTACCCCGGTTGTACCGGAGCGGGGCTCAATCGGCGAGGCCGATATCGCCTGTCTGTCCCATATTGCGCTAACCATGATTGGTGAAGGCGAAGCCTATTACCGCCAAGAGCGGCTGCCGGCCAGGGAGGCATTGGCCAAAGCCGGCCTGGCGCCGCTGGTGCTCGGGCCCAAAGACGGTCTGGCGCTGGTTAGCTCCAATGCGCTGGCTGCCGGTCAGGGCGTCCTGGTTTTATATGAACTGAAAAGGCTTATTAAGCTAGCCGATGTAATTTACAGTCTCAGCCTGGAAGCCTTTAAGGGCAATGTCAGTCCGCTCAATGAAGAGATTAACCGGGTTCGCCGTTTTAAAGGCCAGAATGAAAGTGCGGCGCAGGTAAGGAAGCTGCTCGACGGCAGTTATCTTTGGCTGCCGAATATTGCCAATGCGCTGCAGGACCCGCTCTGTTTCCGGTGCGCCTGCCATATTCACGGCGCGGTCCGGGATTCGCTCCGTTATCTTGAGGAACTGATGGACATTCAGATGAATTCCTCTGATGACAATCCCTGTGTGCTGATGAGCCAAAATGCCATCATGTCCTGCGGCAATTTTGAAGTAGTAAACTGGGCGGTGGCGTTTGAAATGCTGGGTATCGCCCTCAGTCATCTTTCCCGGGCCGCCTGCTTTAGGACCATCAAGTTAAGCACCGCTCAATTTAGCGGCTTGCCACGGTTCCTGACGCCTGACCCGGAACATGTAATCGCCTTTGGGACAATTCAAAAACCGTTTACGGCCCTTGATGCCGAAATCAGGCACCTGGCCAATCCGGTAAGTATGGACTTCTACGCTGTGGCCGGTGATATTGAGGACCACGCGAGCAATACGCCGTATGTGGTGCAAAAGACCCGCAAGATTGTTGACAATCTGTACTATATTCTCGGGATTGAAGCCATTCATGCCGCGCAGGCCTGTGACCTTAGGCCGGAAAAGGAATTTAAACTGGGAGATGCCGGCCGCGTTGTCCACCGGAAAATCCGTGAGGTTATTCCGTTTTTGGCGCAAGACCGCAATCTTACCCTTGATATTGCCAAGGCGTACAAATTATTACAATCCGGCGTCCTGTTAGACGTATTACATATTTAATTACCAGTCTGATGTACTCCTTCTAAAAAGAAACCAGGGTGAAATGCCCTGTAGCATATTATTACGGATCTTCGGGCGCGGGATTAACGGGGAAGGAGGCAAGCAAACGGTAAATCAGTAACGAAAGCAAGTAGATCCGTATTAAAAGATGAGGAGGTAAAAAATTGATTATTTCTGGCAAAAAGAAAATTCGCTGGGAAATTTTTGGGCCGATGACGGCTATTATTGTCGCGTGCGTGGTTGCCGCCATTACCATTCCCCAGCAATTTTACAATGCTGAAAATGCTTTGGTAGAAAGCGCCATCCAAAATTTTGGCTGGTTATTTGACCTGTTCGGCATGTGCGCCGTGCTCTTCTGCTTTTATTTAATGTTCTCCCGCTATGGCGATGTAAGATTGGGCGGGCCGGAAGCTAAACCGGAATATTCCACCTGGAGCTGGTTTGTGCTTACCTTGAAATGCGGTATTGCCATCGGCATTTTGTTCTGGGGCATTGCCGAGCCGCTGTATCATTTCTGCACACCGCCCAAGGTGCTGGGGATTGAACCGTACAGTGAAAAAGCGGCGATATTCTCCTTGTCAACCGCCACTTTGCACTGGACGCTGACGCCTTATGCCATGTACACGCTGGCAGGCCTTGCCGTTGGCTTGGTTCACTATAATCTGAAACTGCCTTATACCCAAGGGGCAACCTTGTATCCTATCTTTAAAAACCGTTCCTTTGGTTTAGTCGGTACTGTGCTGGATAACCTGTGCCTGTTTGCTATCGTTGGTGGTGTGGCCGCGGTTATGGGCGTTCTCGCTATGCAGATCGGCAGCGGTCTTCATATTCTGGCTGGCTTAGAAACAGGCCCGCATATCTGGGGTATTGTAATTATCATTGCTACCATTGCTGCCGTTTCTTTAAGTATCAGCGGCATCAAGCGCGGTATCAGCATGATGGCGAAAATCAATACCAACATCTTTATCTTCCTGTTGTTGTTTGTACTTGTTTGCGGGCCAACCGCCTTTATCCTTAAGCTGGGTACGGCTTCCCTGGGCGATTACCTGCAGAACTTTTTCACCAAATCCTTATTCCTGAGTCCGGTCGATCAGTCGGACTGGCCAAGATGGTGGACTGTTTACTACTGGGCAATCTGGCTTGCTTACGCACCTATGAGCGGCATGTTCTTTGCCCGGGTGGCCTATGGCCGGACAATCCGGGAATTTATCCTGTGCAACCTTGTGGCCACTTCTATTTTCGGCATGGTTTGGTTTTGGATTTTTGGCGGTTCGGCTGTCTTCTTTGAATGGCAGACCAAGGGTCTTTGGACAATTATTTCTTCGCCGCAGGGCGGCCTGGAAGCCTCGCTGTTTGCGTATCTGCAAAATCTGCCGCTGTCAACTATTCTAAGCTGGATTATGTTAGGAACCATTGTTACTTCGTTCAGCACCATGGCTGACTCCATGACAACTACGGTAGCAGCCATGAACACTACCGGCAATACTAAGGACGACCCGGAGCCTCCGTCCTACATGAAGGTTGTTTGGGGTGTGTTGATGGGCGGTATGGCGCTCATTACACTGACTGTCGGCTCAGGCGGCAAAATTTCCGGTATCGACGCAACAAAAATGATTGCTACCGTCGCTGGCATACCCATCCTGTTTTATGCCATTGCTCAAGTATATTCTATTGTGGCAATACTACTCAACCATAAAAAATATGATGTAACTTACTATCCCGAAACTGCGGAAAAAATTGCGGTTCCGGCTCATCTTCTTGAAGAAGAGGAAGTGAAAGATACTGCTGGCAGCGGCGTTAACGCATAATCGTAACGGCGCAGAAATGGCCCGGCAATCAGATAGGACATTTGATTGCCGGGCCGTTTTTCCAACTAACATAATGTGCAGTGCAGACGGATTGCGTTAATGCAAATATCCGGGGAGGAAACAAATGCTAATTCGACTTACAGTTAATGGAAAACAGCATACGCTGGAGGTAGAACCGGAGGAAAGACTGCTTGACCTGCTGCGGCAGAAACTGAAACTGACAGGCGCCAAAGAAGGCTGTGGCGAGGGCGAATGCGGCGCTTGTACTGTCATCATGAACGGGGAAGCTGTTAATTCCTGTCTGGTGCTTGCCTACCAGGCCCGCAATGCAGAAATACTGACCATTGAAGGTCTAGCGCCTAACGGCGGTCTGGATGTTGTACAGCAGTCCTTTGTCGACAATGGTGCCGTACAGTGCGGCTACTGCACGCCAGGCATGGTTATGAGTACCAAAGCACTGTTAATGAAAAATACTAATCCATCTGAAGCTGAGATTAAAGAGGCTCTTGCCGGCAACCTGTGCCGTTGTACAGGCTATGTAAATATCATTAAAGCAGTGAAAGCGGCTGCTGACACCTTGAATGGAGGTTAATCTGATGAGCAGCTATAAAATTGCGGGCTTTTCAAGATTGGACGATGTCTTGCAGGAGCTTCCACGTACTTCCGCCCAAACGGTATTTATCAGCGGCGGCACTGACTTTATAAACAATGAAACAGGGCGACATGCCGAATTGGTGATCGATCTTTCGCAGGTTGCCGATCTTAAATATATATAGGATCTGGGATCTGAGATCAGGATTGGCGGCGGCACCACTTTTGCGGCTATTGCAGCCAGTCCGGTGACTAAGAGCAAAGTCAGCGCCCTGGCGCAGGCTGCCGGCCGGGTTGGTTCCGTCCAGATCAGAAACCGGGCGACAATCGGCGGCAATGTTGCCAGCGCCTCGCCGGCCGGTGACAGTTTGCCGGTGCTGGCGGCCTTTAACGCCCGCATTCATACCGCCGGCCCCATGGGCAGCCGGATTTTAACCCTGGAA
>JAEZQV010000394.1 GCA_023441125.1 Bacillota bacterium | reverse complement strand
CCACAGGGCCATCAGTTCACCCATAATCGAGTTTGTCAAATCCCCTTGCGCGTCTACGGCCACAATATCACCGGGCTGGGCAAGATCAAGCGCTTTGTGCAGCATAAGATTATCGCCCGGCCGGGATTTTACGGTAAACGCCGGCCCCAGCAGCGGCACATCGTTAACCGGGCGAATCCTGGCCTGCATGCATGACATGCGATTCATATTGTCGGCAATGTTGGCGACCGGCAGGCCGGCAAAAGCTTCGATCAGCGTTCTTGGCGGCCGGCTGATATTAGTAAAAATACGCATTCCTACATTGGACATACTTTTATCGCTCCCCTCAAATGGTTGTTGTCATTTATTAACGGGTTTAAGAGCTTACAATAGATACGTACCGGCTTATCTTGGTGTCATAACGTAAATTTACTGACCGCGTTCTGTAATTCATCGGCAATAGCCACCAGAGATTGACTCGCCTTTCTTATCTCGTCAACCGATGCAGCCTGTTCCTGGGTAGCTGCTGAAACCTGTATTGTCTGGCTGGCGCTATTCTTACTCATTGTATCGATATTCTGGATGGCGGCCACGATCTGCCGGCTGCTTAAGGACATTTGGCCTATGGCAGAAGCGATAACGCCAATTTGCTCGGAGACCTGATTGGTCATGGCAATTATCTCAGCAAACGTCTGGCCGGCCTCACTGACAATGGTTGCCCCCCGCTTAACTTCAATGTTCCCCTGGTTCATCGCCACCACGGCCTGATCGGTATCGGCCTGAATCTCGCCTATTAGAAAGGCAATTTGTTTCGTGGCATTACCTGACTGCTCCGCCAGTTTGCGGACTTCGTCGGCCACCACGGCGAAGCCACGTCCCTGCTCGCCGGCCCGGGCAGCTTCAATGGCCGCATTCAAGGCCAGCAAGTTGGTTTGGCTGGCAATGCCGGCAATCGTATCGATAATCTGGCCGATTTCCACCGATCGCTCCCCCAGTTTGGTTACCACAGCAGCCGTATTGGCAACACTGGTTTCAATTGTCTGCATTTGGGCAACGGCATTTTCCAGTGATTGTCCGCCGGCTGCCGCCAACTGGGCTGTCCCGGTCGACACCGTGGCCACGGTACCGGCATCGGTGACAATTTGTTGAATGTCGGCCACCATCTGCGTCACCAGCACAGTGGTATCATTGGCAGTGGCAACTTGCTTGTCCGCACTGGCGGCGATATCGGTAATAGCGGTCGTTACCTGTTCTGCGGTAGCCGCCGATTGTTCGGCGCTCGCGGTCAGCTGCTGCGAAGCTGCCGAAACGCCGCCGGCGGAAGCTGAAACATCGGTAAGCAAAGTTCGTAACCCTGTAACCATGGCCGCAAAATTTTGGGCGAGTTTACCTATTTCATCATTGCCATGATTGGCTATAGTCACGTTTAAATTGCCGTTTTTTAAAGTTTCCGTTGCCCTGACCAATTGCGTGATAGGCTTGGTAATCCGGTTGGAAACAACCAAGCTAATAAAAACAACCACCAGCAGGGTAGCCGCCAGCACCAGCAAATTGGCCAGCAGCAGGCCTTTGCTCACCGCATTGTACTCTTCATAATTTTTCTCCATGCAAATGATCCAGCGGGTTTTGGGATCATACACATAACTTGCCAGTTTGCGGACGCCATTTTCGCCGGCGATTTCCTCAGAACCGCTTTGACCTTGGAGCGCCTTCCGGACAAACGGCAGTTGGCTCATATCGGCGCGCTCTCCTGAAACCTGGGCGGTGGGATGAACAATTACCTTGCCATCCTGGTCCAGTATGTACGCGGTAACGCCGTTAACCGAACGGTTGACGACAAAGTCCTTAAAAATATTCAGATACAGATTGGCCTGCAGCACGCCGACAACGGCGCCATTGTCCGCCCGGATGGGAGTGGCCAGCACCACCACCGGCTGTCCGTCCCGGGAGCTGATGAGGACTTCGGAAATCACCTCATCGGTGCCTTTAAGAGCTTCCTGATAGAAAGACCGGGTAGATACATTGACCAGTTTGGCATCATCGCCGCGAACCACCTGTTTACCCGTTGTATCGGAAACAACCATATCAATATTGGAATAGGTTTTTTTCAAATCGGCAAGCAGCAGTTTCGCCGCCGGCAAATTGAGATTTTTTACCGCATCGGTACGCGAAACCGCCTTGATGATCTCCATGTGTTTATTGATATAAGCTTGCGTTTCGGTCTTGAAAACTTCCACCTTGCTGGCGTTAATCGCATAATAGTCATTTTCCAGCGGTTTAGTAAACAGCGAGTGCGAAATCAGCGTTGACACCAGCAAGGGAATACCGCTTACCAGCATAAACAAGACAAGAATGACTTTCTTCATTAGTTTGTTGGCCCTCCTCGAAACAGAAAAATAGTCACAGGGTATGAGTAAAAACGCAGCATAAATGAATAAACCAGCCCCATAGCTGGTTTATGAGGCGTTCGGTGAGAAAACCCAAACGGCAACCTGGCAATCATAGGCGCTGTGCCCTTAGACCCATAGCTTTGCGTCCTTATCTTTCGATAAGTTTGCCGTATGTAATTGTTTCACCGCTAGCCCCGCAGCTAAAATTTCCCGGCCGGTAATTTCAATGTAGCATCTTTTTCCTTACAATTCAAATGACTTAACAGGACTTTAATTCAAAGTTAAAAACCCGCTCCCTGACCTTAAGCACAGTTTACTCTAGGCCGGCTGCATCCTGTCCTCTGCCGGCAATCTATATCATATAAAAAGGGAACCGAGCCGCTTTTTCTGACAAGCTATCGATTCCCTGTTAATTCCGCAGACCTTCAGCTATTTTAAGCTGGCTACTTCACTTAAACGAATCAGTCTCTTAATCGCATCCGCATTTATGCCCCTGCCACATATGTTTATTCTTGCACATCCATTCCTGTATGTCATTTAGTGTTTCGCCGAAGCGCTGGAAGTGCACGACCTCCCGCTGCCACAGAAAACGCAATGTATCCTTGACACAGGGGTCCTCTGTACACTCGATTAAATGCTCATATGTTACTCGGGCCTTTTGCTCTGCCGCCATATCTTCGGTCAAATCGGCAATCGGATCGCCGAGACAGGCAATGTACGAGGCACACCAGGGTACGCCGTTGGCGTCTGTCCAGAAAAGGCCGTGATTATGCTGCACATACTGGCCTTCCCAGCCAGCGGCCTTAAAGTCTTCACAACTGGCCCCGTCAACCAGTTTATACACCAGTGCCGCTATCATTTCCATATGAGCCAGTTCTTCGGTGCCAATATCCGTAAGTATTGCTTTCGCCTGGTTTGTCGGCATACTATACCGCTGGTTCAAATACCGGAGCGAAGCGCCCAGCTCGCCGTCAGGACCGCCATATTGGGTTATTACCATCTTGGCGAATTTTACGTCCGGGCAGGTGACGCGTACGGGATGTTCCAGTTTTTTTTCATAGATCCACATATCCACTGCTCCTTATTACAAAATTATAATTCCCACGGCCATGGAC
>JAEZQV010000379.1 GCA_023441125.1 Bacillota bacterium | reverse complement strand
ATGATTGTCCTGCTGTTCGTAGTCCTCGGGTTATACAGCTTTCACCGGATCGGGGTGGAATTGCTGCCGGCCTTGAATACGCCGTATGTTACCGTGTCGGTCAACTATCCGGGCGCCGGTACCGAGGAAGTGGAACAGCAGGTCATAAAGCCGCTGGAAGACGCGCTCTCCTCCGTAGCCAACCTGAAACACATGACCTCCATCGCCCGGCCGGAACGGGCCAACATTATCATGGAATTTGAATTCAGCACCAATGCCGATTTCGCTTCCATTGACGCGACCAAGAAGGTCAATGCCATCAGAAAGCAGCTGCCGGACGGGATTGATGAGCCGGTGGTGGTCAAGCGGGATATCAATGCCACGCCGGTGCTGGAGATTGCCGTTACCTCGCCCTATTCGCTGTCGGAGACTTATACCCGGGCCGACGATGTGTTTAAAGAACGGCTGGAACGGGCCAACGGGGTTTCCGAGGTAGAACTGTATGGCGGGCGGGACAAAGAAGTGGCCGTCGAAGTGGACAAAGACCGCCTGCAGTATTATAATCTGTCGTTGAACCAGGTGGTCGACCGGATCAAGGGAGAGAACGCCCTGCTGCCTTCCGGTTCGGTATATACCGACAAGACCCAGTCGGATGTCCGGCTGACCGCCCAGTTCCAGCAGCCGGACGAGATTACGCAGCTGTATGTCGCTAATGCCGACGGCGTCAATATTCCCCTGACCGAAATCGCCGCCGTCAAGGAGCAGGACAGCCGGGCCACTCGCTACAGCCGGGCCAACGGCCAGGATGCCGTGTCGCTTACCGTTTACAAAAACAGTGATGCCAACCTGGTGGATACCGTCAATGCGGCGCTGGCGCAGCTAAAGACGCTGGAAAGCGAATACCCGGATTACCACTTTGTCGTTGTGACCAATGCGGCGCAGTATGTTGACAACTCGCTGCATAACACCTTCGGCACCTTGGTGGAGGGGTTGTGCACAACCGGGCTGGTTTTGTACCTGTTCCTCCGCGGCTGGCGTTCAACCGCCGCCGTCATGATCGCCATTCCCACCTCGCTGATAGCCACTTTTTTTGCCATGTACATTGCCGGCTTTACCTTCAATATGATGTCGCTGATGGGGATGGCGCTGTGTGTCGGTATTTTGGTGGACGACTCGATTGTCGTCCTGGAGAATATCCACCGGCACCTGCATATGGGTAAGCCGGCCGCTCAGGCAGCCGAAGAGGGCCGGACGGAAATCGGCATGGCCGCCATTGCCATTACGCTCTGTGATGTAGTTGTCTTTATGCCGATTGCCTTCATGACCGGCATGACCGGCCAGTTTTTCCGCCAGTTTGGCATGACTATCGTATTTGCCACCTTATTCTCGCTGTTTGTCTCTTTTTCGCTTACCCCGATGCTGGCTTCCCGTTTCTACCGGGACGGGCTGACCGAGCCGCAGGGTAAACTGTGGCAGTTCATGAACAAGCTGGAGAACGGGGCTATCGCCCGTTATGAGGCAGCGCTGCGCTGGTGTTTGTTCAACGGGAAAAAAGTGGTGGCCGTCGTGCTGGTGATTTTCGTAGCCACCGTACTGCTTATTCCCGCCGGCCTGATTGGGGCGGAATATATGCCCCGGACCGACGAGGGCAGTTTCCGGGTCTATATCGAGCTGCCTGTCGGCCAGAATATTGATCAGACCGATGCGGCGCTGGCCAAGCTCGAACAATATATTCTCAGTTTGCCTGAAGTAACCAACTGCCTGTCCAGTGCCGGCACTCCGGCCGGCAATAACGGCTCGATTACGGTCCAGATGGTGGACCGGAAAGACCGCCGGCGCAGTGTCTGGCAGGTTACCGACGCGGTGCGGGCGTTTGCCGGCAGCCAGTTAAAAGGCATTGTCGTCCGGGTCAGTGAGACGCAGTCCTCGGTGGCCGGCGTGTCCGGCGGTTCGGGCGTCGGCGGCGGTCCCAGCAATACGCCGGTGCAGCTTGAACTCTTGGGGGCCAATATGGAGCATCTGGTAGCCGCCTCGAACCGGGTGCAGGCCCTGCTCGGCCAAATCCGCGGCGTGAAGGATATCCGCAGTTCCTATACTGAGGGCATGCCGGAACTGCAGCTTAAGGTGGACCGGGAGAAACTCAAATTTTATAATACCTCGGTAGCCGCTGTCAGCAATGTATTTACGGCCGCCATCGCCGGTGAGAAGGCCGGCGTGCTGGCCAATGATCCCAACAACGATGGACAGGATACCGATATCATGGTCAGGCTTAAGGGCAGCGACGGCTTTAAAGCGTCCGATATCCGGAGTATTCCGGTGGAGGCGGGTAATCACCGGGTATTCTTTGGTGACATCGCCCAAATCCAAGACGGCGTGGGCCCGGTTTTACTGCGCCGGGTTGACAAACAGCGGGCGATTTCCCTGCAGGCTAACCTGACCGACCGGCCGCTCGGCGAAGTACTGGAAGAAATCAGGACCAAACTGACGGACGACCAGCTTGGGCCGGACATTACGTACCGTTTTACCGGCCAGGCTGACAATATGCAGGATACCTTCAGTGAAATGCTGCAGGCCTTGGCCCTGTCGCTTGTCTTGGTTTATATGCTGCTGGCCGTTTTGTACGAATCGCTGCTGACGCCCTTGATCCGCATGTTTTCCCTGCCCCTGGGGCTGATCGGCTCGCTTATCCTGCTGGCGGTTACCCGCAATACCATTAACCTGTACTCCCTGATCGGGATTCTGGTCATGGATGGCCTGGTGGCCAAAAACGGCACCTTGCTCCTCGACTATACCCTGACGCTGATGGAGCGGGGCGTGAGCGCCCGCGAAGCTCTGATCGAAGCTGGTAAAACCAGACTGAAACCTATTTTCATGACCACACTGACCATGGTGGTGGGGATGCTGCCGACGGCGCTGGCGATGACGGAAGGGGCTGAAACCCGGGTGAGCATGGCCTGGGTTTTGATCGGCGGCCTGTTATCCTCGACCTTTTTTACCTTGATTATCATACCCATTATCTTTTTGTATTTTGAACAACATCCTATCCGGCTGGGTGAGCGGATAAAGCAGATATTGACAAGAGTAAGACACCAATATTAGGCTGATAATGGCAGGCAGCCGGTGTTGAGGCAAAAAAATCAGGACTGAGAAGCAGTCCGTAAAAAGTTGTAAGTTATTATCAAAATGATAGATTGATATCGTTTTGATAATAACTTTTGTTTTTTATCGAATAAATTGAAGATAATTCCTACCATCTATCAAGTTTATAAAAATCTTGGTGTCATTTCTAAAAAAGCTTGAAGAGCTTGGGATTTCCATTTATTTTTATGATGCAACATTTGTACTTGAAATTTAGGAATAGGCCCATGCCAACAGATAATGCGCATTTGACTTTCAGCCAACTCTTTTTCTACGGCAAAACCGGGTAACATGGAAATTCCCATACCAAGTATAAGCAGTTGCTTTATTAATTCAACACTGCTAGCTTCCAAAAATGATAGTGGCGATATCCTAAAATCTTTCAAAATCTTTTCTATCGCTAAGCGATAGCTACAGCCTGATTCGGTAAGAATAATACATGCTTCAGCCAAGTCAGAAGGTTTAACTATCTTCTTTAACGCGATAGGATGATCCGGAGCGGCCAGGAAAAACATTTGTTCACAAGAAATGTCTTCCACAACAAGATCAGCATCTGCAATTTTATCAGTAATGATAAGACCAACATCAATTTCATTTTTTCGAATATAATCGCAAATCCTATTACAATTAGAAAACTTTAAAATCATTTCTACTTCGGGATAAGCTGTGCGATAAGCTTGAAGTAGCTTTGGTATTCGGTAAGTTCCCAGTGTTTCATTTGTACCGATCGTCAATTTGCCATTAGGCACAGCGGGATTTGCTATTACCTCTAATGCTTCTGAGGTAAGCTTGAGCACTTGTTTGGCATATGGCAAAAAAGATCTGCCTTGGTCAGTTAGCATTACTCGATGTCCTAGTCGTTCAAATAGTCTAACACCTATTTCGTTTTCCAGAGTCTGAATATGGTTTGTTATCGTTGACTGGGCATATCCCAGCCTATCCGCCGCCTGTACAAAACTTCCCAGTTTTGCAATGACCACAAAGGTCTTAAGCTGTCTAAACTCCATAGATCACCCTTCTTAAATTCAATATTATTGAATCTTAGATTCTAAACATTCAATTTTATTATTTATTATTCCTATGATACAATAAATCAACTAAAAAATGTAAATTAGTATTAGTTCAATTGGTACAGAATTAAAAGTAAATTTCTACATATGGGAGTGAATGACATGAAAATAATAGCTTATTGGAATGACGTGATTTGCACCTTTGGCTATTACCCCCGATACATCTGCTCAACTTGTGCTGGCCGAAACGGCCTTTCAGAAATCAGGTTGCCTACATGCCTTTTTGTCTACCGATAATGAGTTAGCAACCCATACTTACTCGAGTATTACAGTGAGCGTTGGCTGATCACCCTTTTTCGTCAGACGAAAAGCAACTTTGGCCTAAATACCTATCAGGTATGCTCCTCACAAGCTATCGATAGAATTCTGGTGTTAGTTGCGTTAACGTATCTCTACTGTGTGATGGGGACGGAATTTACTGCCGTTTAGGACGCAGGCTCAAAGAAGCACGCACTGCCAGTCAACGCGACAAAGTCGCTATGATTTATCGGCTAACAAAAACAATGTACCACTTACAGAAATTTTTGTGAAACTTAAATTGCATAGGATACCTTTTAACTGTAAATATCTGTTAGTCAATTTGCTCGTTAGTGACTTAATGTTAAGCGTAGCATAATTGAAATAAATAAATTAAAAAAGAAAGAGAGAGGATAGTAATGTCTAAAGTTGCGGTTTTGACAAATGATCTACAATATGAATTGGTAAATAAAAATGAAGAAAGGATTAAAGCTGTAACGGATGCAACTCCTAGATTTTGTGAATTTCTTGATAAAATGCGTTCATTAAAAATACCAATTATTCATTTACAACTTATTAATAACCCGGATGACCCTACTGTTGAGCGGTATGGTAATCATATTCCGGTAACCAAAGGGAGTGAAGGAGCAAAAATAATTGAGGCATTTTTACATAAATCTGATACTATTGTTGAAAAAAATAAGGATAGTGGTTTTTTTGAAACTAAATTAGATGAAACGTTGAAAGAACTGGGAATACAAACTGTTATTGTAACAGGGATGCAAACGCAAATTTGTGTTCAGACTACTGCTGCTGATGCTTTTTTTAGAGGTTACAAAGTGGTGGTGCCCCAAGATGGAGTGGTATCTGCAAGAGAGGAAGATAAACAGAGAGCCCTTGAATGGCTTGATAATTATTTCGCTCAGATTACTACTTGTGATGAAATATATAAATATTTACTAGAGCATGATGATTTTGAAAGAAAAGGCGTTAAAATAGCGTGATGTTAATGAAATCTACTAGTGTCTAATATTTCTATCTGATTTACATCAAGCAACAATTATTTTTGGGGATTGTTAAAGAGGCGTATAATCTTTAGCAATAGACAACTACCGAAAAAATGTAATTTGCTGATTATGTATATGGAAAATAGTGGTGGGAAGAA
>JAEZQV010000319.1 GCA_023441125.1 Bacillota bacterium | reverse complement strand
GGGTTGGGTAGCGGCTGAGGTAAAACTCGCCCTGGCCGGGCGCGCCGGTAATGCCGCTCACCGGGCCGACCCGCTGGGCATTGACGACAACAACCGGAATTTCGCTGCCCAAGGCCCAGCCATAAGGATCAGCAAACAGAATATAACCGGGACCGGACGTCGACGTCATGGCTTTCAGCCCTCCCAGCGAGGCGCCGATACTAATGTGCATGGCCGACAGTTCGTCTTCGGCCTGGACATAATAACCGCCGACCTGCGGCAGCCGGCGGGACATATTCTCAGCAATCTCGGTAGCCGGGGTGATTGGATAACCGGCGAAAACCTTACAGCCGGCGAAAATGGCGGCTTCGGTAATGGCGGCATTGCCGGTGTCAAATATTCTTTTCATGACAATCCTCCTTTACCGCTCTCTTCACGATATTAATGGCAAAATCCGGACAGGCGAAAAAGCACCGCCGGCAGCCGATACAGTTTGCCGGTGCGATCGCCTGTACCGGCTTGTAGCCTTTATCGTTGAAATAATCGGCCTGGCCGAATACCTCTGTAGGGCAGACTTCCCGGCAATAGCCGCAGGCTTTGCAGCCCTGCCCGTCGACTTCGACCTGATAGGTTCCTTGTTTTTGTTTACAAGCCATAACCGCACGCTCCCTTCCTGCCAATACTTTTACTTTTTATCAAACTTCATTGCCTGCCGTAAGTTGCTGATACAGTTCAATCAGCTTGCGGCGCTGGATCTTGCCGTTGGGACCTTTGGGAAAATCATCAACACAGATAATATTTTTCGGGACTTTGAAATCAGCCAGGCACTGTCGGCAATGAGCCACCACGGTGGCGGCACTTAATTCAGCCCCCGGCCGCAGCTGCACAAAGGCGACAATTTCCTCACCAAACAGCTTGTCGGGTACGCCGACCGCCGCCGCCACCTCGATCCCGGCCAGTTGATACAGGACTTCATCCACCTCGCGCGGCGAAATTTTCTCTCCGGCCCGGTTGATTAACTCTTTGCGCCGGCCGGTCAGAAAAAGATAGCCGTCCTGGTCAAAATAGCCCAGATCGCCGGTGTAGAACCAGCCGCCCTTAAAACTTTCCCGGTTGGCCTCCGGGTTATTAAGATAACCGCGGGTCACATTGGCGCCCTGCAGAACCACCTCCCCGGCCACCCCGGCCGAAACCGGCCGGCCCTGCTCATCCACAACCCGCAGCCTATTGCCGGCCGGCAGACCTACCGAGCCGGCTTTTCTGGCTGCCGGCGGCAGCGGGTTGGTAGCCACCTGGCTGCCGGCCTCCGACAGTCCATAGCCTTCGATAACCGGCACCTTGAACCGTTTCTCGAACTCGGTCAGAATGGCCACCGGCAGGGAGGAGGAAGCCGAACGGGCGAAGCGCAGACTGCTTGGCGGCCTAGCCGCCGCGTCAGCTTTGGAAAGCAGGATGGACAAAATGGTCGGCACGCCGCTGAACCAGGTTGCCTGATAGCGATTCACCCATTGCCAGAACCGGCCGGCGCTGAACCGGCGGGGAACGACCGCCCGGCCGCCGCTGAATACCGGTGTGATCAGGGTGATAACCAGGCCGTTGATATGAAAAAACGGCAGGATGCAAAGAACAATATCCTGCGCGGTTAACCGGTGTCCTTGCTGGATATAGCCGGCCTCGGCCAGCAAATTGCCGTGGGTGAGCACAACGCCTTTGGGAACCCCGGTTGAGCCGGAGGTAAACAGCAGCAGGGCCTCGTCCTCAGCGGTAGCGGCAACGCTTGCCGTCGTTAAAGCAGACTCCGGCGAAAAAAGCGAGATAACCAGCAGTGCCTCAGCGGTAGCGGGTTCTGCCGGATAACGTTCAGCCCCGGCACCGCCCAGGCCAGCTGGCAATGCCTGGGCGCCGGCTTCGTCAGCAACAATCAGCCTGACAGCAGCCTGAGTTAAGAGGCCGGCTGTTTCCGCCGGTTTGTACTTGGGATTAAGCGGCACAACAATACCGCCGGCCAGCAGAATGCCCCAGAAGGCCACCACCCAGCTGAGACCATTTTCCAGCAGCAGAGCCACCCGGGCTTGGGGCTGCAGGCCCCGGCGCGCCAAGTACTGCGCAAATTGACTGGCAGCCTGATAAAAGGCACCATAGGTTACGTCAAGCTGCTCTTCCGGCGATGATAAAAAAATGCGCTCCCCGTCATTGGCAGCGCGATAGGTTAGTAATTGCGCCAAGGATTCAAACTCCATCGTGCTCTCCCCTCATACGGCGTACTGTGTAAAAGTCTGGCAACACGGATTGCCATAGGCATAATGCATCGTCCGGTTGCCCAGATCGTATATGGCGGTCGATATCGTGACCGCGTCCCCGCCGTGGCGGCAGATGGGGTGCGGTTCTTCATGATTGGCCAGCGCTTGTCTGATCTTTTCTACCGAAAAGCTTGCGCCGGGCACCGGTAACAGCTGGGCAAACCGGGTAAAGCGGGTCTGGGAGTTTTCCCGGTTTACGGCCAGCTCTCCCGGCAGCGTCAGCACCTGAAAATGATTGGTCCTGACGGTAACGGTCTCGCTAATGAGCTGAACGGCATACTGCGGGTAGAGTTGTTCGAGCACGGCGCCGCCGTCAGGGGTCATGATGACAATATTGCCGCCTACCAGGGGCGTAGTGATTAAAAACTCGCCGGCCATCCGCAACGCAGCCGCCAGCGTACCGGCACTGCGTAAAATATCTTCTACCAGCACACCGCGCGGCGTCTTGCTGCGAATGGCGGCCGGCAGCGGCACATAATCCGCAAAGGTTATGGCCGCCGCCACGCCGGCCTGGTTGATGCCGCTGTTCAAGCCCCGCTCCAGCGGGCTGGCATGGCCGGCCACCCCCACATAACGGAAGCGGCCATGACCATACACTACGTCCTCGGTAATTCCTGCCCCCGGCTCCATGTCGCGGTTTTTAAACAGAAACTTGCCGTCTATGGCTCCTAACGTACACACACCTTCACCTTCTTAGCCAGGGAATCAGCGGCTTGCTGCCTGCCCGCCGTACTCCTATTGCTTGATTTTTTTATAATAGGTGTCGTCAAACAGTTCATTGATATCAAAATCTTTCTTCAGCACCTTGGTTTCTTTGAGGAAGTCTTTAACCTGCTGCAATGCGGCAACATCTTCCGGCACAATTTTGGAATCCCAGTCAGAATCCTTAACAATACGGGTAATTGCCGATACCGGCAGTTTGCTTTCCTTGGCAATCAGTTCCAGCGCTTCATCCGGGTTCTTCTTAATGAATTCAGCGGCTTTTTCGTTGACTTTGAGCATCCGTTCGGTGTAATCCGGGTACTTTTGGGCAAACTCATTGCGGGCTAAAAATACGCCGATATAGCGCTTAACTCCGCTGGAGGAGTCTTCCAGAACTTTGCCGGACTTGGCATTTTCCAGCACGGAAGTCCACGGTTCCCAGGTGGCAACCGCATCGACATTATTGGTCTCCAGCGCAGCCTGATGATCGCTGGCCGGCAGGTTGACGATATTGACGTCATTAGGATTCAGGCCATTTTTCTTCAGCAGGAGAATCAAAAAATGATGCGCGCTCGAACCAACCTGCACCGCGATCTTTTTGCCCTTTAAATCGCTTACCGCTTTATACGGGGCATCCGGCCGAATCAGCAGGGCGTTGCCGGCCGGGGTGTAGCCGGCGCGGCTGATGACCTTGATATCCACACCGGCCGAGCGGGCCGATACAGGCGGCATATCACCGGTATGGGCGAAGTCGGCGCGGCCGCCGGCAAAGGCTTCAATCATGGGCGGTCCGGACAGATAGAGATCATATTTTACCGCTACCCCGTCTTTGGCAAATTCCTCGTCATACATTCCCTTGGCTTTGGCCAGCAGAATAATAATACTGGAGTTTTGATAGGCCACATGGATTTCTTGCGGTTTCTCCGCCTGTTTATCGCCGGCGGCCGGTTTGGCGTCTTTGCCGGCGCAGCCGGCTGCTAAAATTCCGATTACAAATAATACCAGAAGCAATACGGCCAGTCTTTTCTTTCCCATACTCACAACTCCCTTTTATTCTTAAATACTGTAGGCAAACGGCACTTCGACGTCGGCGAAAAATTCGGAGTAAATGGCCTTGCGGATTTTCACAAATTCAAAACTGTTCCGGTCCCGCGGCCGGGGTAAATCAACCGGAATAATGGATTTGGCCGTGGCCGGCAATTTCGACATGACTACCACCCGGTCCCCCAGGAAAATGGCTTCGTCAATATCATGGGTAACCAGCAGAATGGTGGTTTGCTCAGCCTGCCAGATGCGGATAATTTCCTGCTGCATATTAATCCGGGTCATGGCATCGAGCGCGCCGAACGGTTCATCCAAAAGCAGCACCTGCGGCCGGTTGACCAGGGCTCGGGCAATGCTGACCCGCTGCTGCATACCGCCGGACAACTGGTGCGGATAGGCATTGACAAAGCCGGCCAGCCCCACCAGTTCCAGATGCTCCTGCACAATCTGCTGCTTTTCCGCCTTGCTGGGCCCGTTCCCTAAGCCAAAAGCCACATTCTCAGCTACTGTCAGCCAGGGGTACAGCCGGGCTTCCTGAAAAACCATGCCCCGGTTGACGCCCGGCCCTTGGATTACGTCGTCCTCCAGGCGGATTTCGCCGCTAAAACCTTGCTCCAGACCGACAACCAGCCTCAGCAGCGTACTTTTGCCGCAGCCGCTGGGGCCGATAATACTGATAAACTCGCCTGGCTTCACCGTCAGGTTGATATCTTTCAGCACCGGCACCGGCTTACCCGCGATCTGGAAGGTTTTATTCAAGTTATCAATGGTGAGCGTTTGTGGTATTGTCGCAGTAATACTCATCTTTTACCTCCTAGGAATCATGCATATTTACGTTCCAGCTCAACAAACGCTTTTCCAGCAGCCGCAGCAGTTGGTCAATAATGATGCCGGTAAAGCCGATGGAGAGTACGCCCACTAACACAACATCAATTTGCGACAATTCCCGGGCATACATAATCATGTAACCAATCCCGGACGCGGCGGCGATTAGCTCGGCGGCTACCACACTGCGCCAGGCCACGTCAATGCCAACCCGGACTCCGGTGAAAATCGCCGGCAGCGCCGCCGGCAGAATCACTTTGGTCAGCAGCGTTATATGATCCTTTTCCAGGATAGTGGCTACTTCCAGGTATTTTTTGTCCACATTGCGGATGCCCTGGACCACGCTTACCAGTACTGTCCAAAAACTGCCGATGGCGATAACGGTAATCTTGGAACCTTCGTCAATCCCCATCCACAGGATGAGTACCGGAATCCAGGCAATGACGGGAATGGGTCTGAGTATCCCAAAGATCAGACTGACGGCAACCCGCAGTTTTTTTACCAGCGCGACCTGCACACCCACCAGCACCCCCAGTGTCGCCCCGATAATAAAGCCTTCCGCCACCCGCAGAATACTGGTGCCTAAGTGAACAAGCAATTCACCGGATTTCAGCAGTTCAAACAAAACTTCGGCAATGGCGGAAGGCCGTGGCAGCAGATTGGCCCGGATCAGGCCAAATTTACCGGCTGCCTCCCAGACAGTCAGCAATAGCACCGGAACAACGAGTGCAAGATAATTTTCTTTCAGCCATAGAACAAATTTTTTCATAGCTCCTCCCCCCTTCCTCAGCTTACTTTTTGGGAAAATAAAAAAAAGAAAGGCCAAGAATTCATACGAATTCTTAGCCTTCAGTTATCTGATCAGCATAGATTATATCTAGTATAGCGAACCTTGCAAAAACTGTCAATAAGTTTATAGGGTAAATTAAATAAAACAAACAGCCCAAGGGATAAGCTGGCCAGGCCGTCTTATCCCCGGGGCAGGTGCTGTGCACTGATTATGCCGCTAAATAATAGTCGCTATTTGATTAAATACGGAACTTCCTTTAACGTAATTGCTTTTTGCGGACAAATGAACGCGCAAATATCACAATACCAGCAGTCATCCCGGTATTTCATGAAGGGCGTACCATCTTCTCCCTTGCGCAAAACATCACGCGGACAATAATCAACGCACAAGCCGCAGGAGTTACAATTTTCACCGTCAAAATCAAGCCATTGATACTGGTTGCTGTTTTTGCAGCTCACTATGCTTTACCTCCTTTGCCGGGAACGAAACGGACCGGGATTTCCAGCCCTTCTGTTTTTACCTTTTCTTCAATCCAGGGATCTCTTAGGGCATTAGGCGGGTGTTTATAGCCGGTACCGATGCTGAGCTGCAAAGACGGATATTCATAATCCAGCCGGGCCGGGAAAGTCCAGCGCGGGCTGGGTACGGTTTGCTGAACAGCCGTCATTTTACCGGCTGCTGCCTCTTTATGTAATACTACCCACTTCTTGTCCCAAGCGGGGTCCCGCCGGGGGTATGCCAAACGGTAATGGCCAAGGCCCCAGCGGCTTTCCGTCCGGTAAAGGGATGCTCTTGCCGCCATTTCCGCACAATCAAGAATGCTTTGCACCTCGGTTACTTTGATTAGCTCATGATAGTCATTGACCTTAATGCGCGGCAGATCCTCGGTGCGGATTCTCTCCACCCACCATAGCAGTTTGTTCATTAACGGGTCACTTTTAGGCGGTGTCAGGTACTGGCTTATTTTCGAGCGAATCTTATACTCCACCTGCTCTACCGGTATCCCCGCCGCCAGTTCCAGCGGCCGGACAATTTCCTGCATAAGCCGGTTTACGTCGGCATCTATTTGCTGTGCCTTATGCGTTTTGGCAAACTCGGCCGCCTGCTCGCCGGCAATGCTGCCAAACACGAACGCGCCTGTGAGGTACTGATGGGGAACGGCCGCACAGTCACCGGCTGCATACAAACCGGGCACATTGGTCTCGGTGTGCTTATTCACCTGAATACCCGACATGCTGTGACCGCTGCACAGTGTTATTTCCTCCATCCCCTGCTCAACAGCATCCCAGCGCCGGTAATTTTCCCCCCGTTGCATGTGGAAGAGTCCCCTGGACGTCCGTTCGGTACCCCACAGGATTTTTTCCAGACCCTGGATCGTTTCTTCCGGTAAATGATCCATTTTTAGATAAACAGGCCCCCGTCCCTCCTGAAATTCCCGCCAGACTGCCAGAAACATATCGCCTGACCAATAGCCGTGGGTCCAATACTTTTCGCCCAGCGCATTTACCCCGTAGCCGCCTCTGGGTATGACCACATAGCCGCAGGCCGGGCCGTTATAGTCTTTCATTAACAGATTGGTCTGGAAACATTCCAGATTTACCAGGTTTGCACCGGCATGATAGGCCATGGCAAAACCCTCGCCGGTATTGCCGGGAAATTCGTACAGGCCACTGAGATAACCGTCCCGCGGCAGGCCAAATTTGCCGACAGCCCCGGCCGTCAGGATAACGGTAGGGGTATTAATTACATAGAAATCACCGGTCCGGATATTGAAAGCCAGCAGGCCGGACACCCGTCCCGCCGTAGTCAGCAACCGTACGGCCGGAGTAAAATCAAGCACCTGCACTCCCAGCTTCCGGACGCGCCTGGCCAAAGCCCGCTTGATGTCTTCCCCGTCCATCGCCAGATAGAGCGGATGCTCGGTAGGATGCAGATAACTGGCTTTGTAATTGCCATTCTCATCAAGCGGAAATAAATCACCCGGTTCACGGTTGGTATATTCCTCCAGATCTTTAATAACCTGCAGGCTCTTTTCGCCAAGCACATAGGCGCACTCCTGGTCCAGTATCCCTTCGGTTACCTTGGTAAGGGCCTCCACTACGTTTTCCGGCGTTCCATAGCCCGGAACCGCTACAATATTTAAAGCATCCATACCTCGGCCAATCGCGCCGGAAGTCTCAATAGGCCCTTTATCCAGAATAAGAACCTGGGCTGCAGGATTTTTTTCCTTGGCTTTGATTGCCGCGATAGTGCCGGCGCTGCCACCGCCAATAATGCTTACATCCGCTGAAATAAAGTGTATTGCCATACTTTTTCCTCCTTATTTTTTATATGGTGTATTCCAGAGAGGTTTCCGTAACCAGCGAAAATTCTCTAAAAACCTGGTTGCGAATTGTATTAAAATCATAATCTGTCCTGCTGCGGGGCTTTGCCAATTGGACAGTAACGACGGAGTTGACCTTACCGGGATTCGGCGTCATGATGACTATCTTATCGCCAAGATAAATCGCCTCGTCGATATCATGGGTCACAAAAACCACCGTCGGACTATTTTCCTGGCAAATGCCGGTAAGTTCCAGTTGGAGCTGCATCCGGGTAAAAGCATCCAGGGCGCCGAATGGCTCGTCCATTAATAAAATCTTGGGTTCAAGCACCAGGGCCCGGGCGATGGCCACCCTTTGCCGCATGCCGCCGGACAGCTGATGCGGATATACGCCGGCAAAATCGCTCAGGTTCACCAGGGCTAAATAGGCAAGCGCCTTCTTCCGGGCCTCTTTAGCCGGCATGTTTCTTAAGTCCAGACCGAATTGAACATTCTCCACAACAGTGCGCCAGGGAAACAGAGCGTAATCCTGAAAAACAATAGCGCGGTCATTTCCCGGCGCAGTGACCTGCTGGCCATCAATCTCCACCCAGCCGGAACTTGGCTGTTCGAGACCGGCGATAAGCTTCAGCAGTGTACTTTTGCCACAGCCCGACGGTCCCAGCAAGCAAACAAATTCCCGGTCCTTGATGCTGAGATTGACATCATTTATGGCAACCATCTGCCGGCCATTGGGCAGAAGATATGATTTGCGAATCCCCTGTATTGTGATCGCCATAGTTTACCCCCCGCTTTCTTCCCGCCATTGCAGCAAATGTTTCTCCAGGGCCTTGATCAGTCCAAAGCATACGGTCCCCATGGCGCCAATGGTAATCATCCCGATAATTGTCTCCCCATAGGCCATAAGCGTGTAGGAAGTCCAAGTATAATAACCGATGCCATACTTTCCGGAAATCATTTCAGCGGCAATTACACTCATCCAGGACACGCCCACCCCGATGGTAAAACCGGTAAATATGTTGGGAGTAATTCCCGGCAGGTAGACATACCGCAAAAGCTGCCACCGGGTGGCGTTCATACTTTTGGCCGCAATAATCAACGGCGGGCTGATACCGGCCACACCGGCGATGGTATTAATGAGAATCGGAAAAAAGGCTCCCAGAAAGGTGATAAAAATGATACTTCCCTCGACTGACGGAAAGATCAGTATGGCTACCGGTATCCAGGAAATCTGGGGAATGGGACGCAGCATGTCAAAGATGGCCAGCAGCAAATCCTCGGCCAACCGCGACAAGCCGATGATTAGTCCCAAGGCAACTGCCAGGGGCAGGGCTAGCAAGCTGCCGGCAAGGATTCTCCCGAAGCTTGCCAGGATATGATAGTAATACACCGGCTTTCGCAGCACGGTAACAAAGGTTGTTAGAACCTCCGCCGGCGAGGGAAGATTGCCGAACATAAGCGGCGCCATGACATTATTGCCGACCAGGACCTGCCAGATACCAACAAAGATGGCGACCGCAGCGACTCGTCTGCTTACGCGGCAGACTCGGTAGCGAAAGGTAGATGCTTCAGACATATTGCCACCTCTATTTCAACGGAATCCAGTCACCTTTCAACGCGGCGTCGTCAGGATATTCATATCCCAGCTCTTTACAAGCAGCCTTTACGTACTGGTCGTCAACAAACTTGTTCAAATCAAGCTCCTTGAGTTTTTCCAGCTTTTTCAGAAAATCCCGGCTGCCCTCCAGCGTTGCTATGTCCTTGGCATAGATCGCCGCATCAAACCGGACATTTTGCACAATCTTGCGGGTCACATCAAGCGGATACTGGGATTCCTCCTGAAAGATCCGCGCTGCTTCCTCAGGGTTTTCGCGAATGAATTTGTGGGCCTCAAGCAAGGCCTTTAGAAACGCAACCGCATAGTCCCGGTTGGTTTCCACCCAGGTGCGATCAGCCACAACACCGTCTAAATAATCCACGTTAGTCTCACTGCCAGCAAGTAAAACATCACCGCTGCCTTTCGTTTGCATCAGGCTGGGATACGGCTCCCAGGTAGCATGGGCAATGATTTTATTTTGTTCGATATTGGTCATGCCCACAGTAACGTCCTGGTTAACAATGGTTACATCGTTCGTTAAGCCGTACTTGTCCAGCGCCGCCAGCAGCATCCGGTGGGCGCTGGACCCAAGAATGGTGGAGACCGTTTTGCCTTTCAAATCCGCTATGGTGATATTGCTGCCTTTGGGAGTCATGATAGCCTGGTTTTTACCACCGGCACCTTTGCCGTCGAAAGCCAGGAAC
>JAEZQV010000318.1 GCA_023441125.1 Bacillota bacterium | reverse complement strand
GTCTTAAAGTCAGTCTTATAGCCGTCTGGCAGCGGCAATTCCACAGGGCGGCCGGCCTGCAGCGTTTCCAGCCGGGTGCGTGTCAGCCAGGCTGACGGCTTTGCCAGAATGGTGTCAATTAGTTCATCCGGCGTCTGCCGGTAAAAGGGGTGGGCCATATTCATCGCAGCTGCCAGCAAGGAGAATACTTCCCAGTTGGACTTTGCCTGGCCAACCGGCGCAATTACGGGATAGGCCCGCTGCATTACATACGTCCCGTACGAACGGTAAATATCACTGTGTTCCAGCGAAGTGGTTGCCGGTAAAATAATATCCGCATATTTGGCAGTATCGGTCATAAAGCGTTCATGTACAACGGTAAATAAATCCTCCCGCGCCAGTCCCTGTAATACCTGATTTTGATCCGGCGCGATGGCGGCTGGATTGGAAATATACACATACAGACTCTTGATTGGCTGATTCACTTCGTTTAAAGCCGATCCCAGCTTATTCATATTAATAATCCGGGTGGTCTGTTGCTGCAATTCTTCGCAGGTTATCCTGCTGGTATCAAAAGCCGCTTCTGTGGATGTACCGGCCAGCAGCCCGCCGCCCGGTTTCTCCCAGGCGCCGGTCACCGCGGGTACACATGTGATTGCCCGGACAGTCATGGCCCCGTTACCATACCGCGACAAACCACTGCCCAAGCGGATAAAAGGCCCGCGGGCGGCAGCATACTGCCTGGCAAGCTGTTCAATCACCTCGGCGGCAACACCGGTTATCTCACTGACAATACCGGGAGTATAACCCGGCAGAATGTTGGCAGCCAGCTCCTCAAATCCCTGAACATGTTTGTTGATAAAGTCCTGATCTATGAGGGTTTCCCGCGCCATTACGTGCATCATGCCGAGCGCCAGAGCACCGTCGGTGCCGGGACGGACAACAATTGTTCGATCGGCAATGCCGGCTGTCGGCGTCTCATAAGTATCAATCAGCCAGACTTTAGCGCCCTGGCTCCTGGCAATATTTATATCATGCATAATATGAATATCGGTAGCCAAAGCATGGATACCCCACAAAATAATCAGATCGCTGCTGTGGATTTCCTGTGTATGAGGAGCCATTGTCCGCCCCATAACAGCCTGCCAGCCATAGCCTTTGGCTGGCGAACAAATGGTGCGCTCCAAACGCGAAGCGCCCAGATTGTAAAAAAAAGGATGGCCGGCATTGCGTTGAACGAGTCCCATGGTGCCGGCGTACGAATAGGGAAGTATGGCTTCGGCGCCATGCTCCGCAATAATCTGCTGCCATTTTGTCGCAATGAGTCCAATCGCTTCGTCCCAGGAAAGCGGCGCGAACTCACCACTGCTTTTTCGGCCAACCCGCCTGAGCGGCGTTAAAATTCGCCCGTTGGCATAAACCGTTCTTTCGTAATGGGCCATCTTGGGGCAAAGAGTTCCCCTGGTAAATGGATGCGCCGGATCGCCGGCAACCTTAACAACCCTGCCGTCTGCCACACTGACAAGCAGACCGCAGGTATCCGGGCAATCATACGGGCATACCGAGCGTAACACGTGCATGCTTATACCCCCTGCAATTTTTCCCTTATAGTAATCTGTTCTATATTCTTAGTGGAGTAGACTTCTTTATTAGATCATACTGCCTTTTGTTGCCAAAAATCAAGCTACAATCCGATGGTCAAACAGGTTAAGGCTATTTTAAATTCCTGTAAAAAAATACTGTATAAGACTTAATACCTATTCCCCATTTTTCCGCAAAATTATATAATATATTTATAATAATAGTAAATTTTGTAAGGTGGTGATCCATTATGCGTATTGGCACAACAACACCTTCGTATTCTTCCTATTATCAGTCAATAGACAAGCAGCAAAAGGCAATGCTGCGCATTGCCACCGGTCAGCGGATTAACAACGCCGCCGATGATGCAGCCTCATTGGCCATCTCCGAAGGCATGCGCGGTCAAATCCGTGGCCTGTCTCAAGCCTCCGGCAATATCCAGGATTCCATATCGCTGTTAAATACTTCGGAAGGCGCTATGCGCAACAGCAGCGATGTAGTACAGCGCATGCGGGAATTGAATATCCAGGCTGCCAATGGAACCTATACCGATGAAGACCGGGCCGCCATCCAAGCGGAAATGAACCAGTTGAGTGCCCAACTGGATACGACAGCCAACAACACCGAATTCAATACCATGCCAACCAACAACGGCTCTCTGAATAACTTTTATACTCAGGCAGGCGCCAATAGTGGCCAGAATGTTTCCTTCTCAATCGGCAATACTTCCGCGGCTGCCTTGGGCATCAATACGGATGTGTCCACACAGGCGGCGGCCGCCGGCAATCTCCAAAGCATTGATAACGGCCTTGACAGTCTGATATCTTCCCGGGTTCAGGTTGGAGCCATTACGAACAGACTCACCTTCAGCGGGGAAAATGCAACGCAAGCCGCAACAAACACGCAAGCCGCAGAATCGCGCCTGCGGGATAGCGATATCGCTCAGCAAGTTTCTTTATTCCAGCAGTCCAATGTTGGCTTGTACGCCGCGATGATGGCAATGTCCAAAGGCCTTGCCAGCCAGCAGAATTCCTTATCTTTATTAGCTTAAAAAAATCCGCTAAGTTATGAAACTTAGCGGATTTTTTATTTAAATAAGGCCAACTGCTTATCGCCATAACCTTGCTGGTAGTGCGCAATGATATCCTGCATTTTATATAGTATGCCCAGGCGTTCGCACTCTTGTTGAAACAGCGGCCACAGTATCTTGGCATTGGGCGAATGGCACTCATACGTATTGCCAAACCGATTTATATATTTTTGCTTAAGACCGGGGAATTGCGCATCAAGCTGTTGGTAATACCAGTCTCTCTGATTTTGCCGTAACGTTACGCCAAAGGCCGGATAAATAAACTTAGCCCCGTTTTCATAGGCAAGACGTATGATCGCTCTTATATTCAGTTCGGTATCTGTTAAAAACGGCAGAACCGGCATCAGCAATAGTCCCGTAAAGATGCCGCGCGCGGCAAGCGCGCGAATAGCAGCGAAACGGCGTGATGCTGCCGCAACCCGCGGTTCAAGCTTTTGACAGAGACTGTCATCGGCAGTGGTGACGGTAATCTTTACCAGGACGGGCGAATGCCTGCGGATTGACGACAGCACGTCAATATCGCGGGTAATTAAGTCACTTTTGGTGGCAATGGCTACGCCAAACCGGTAAGTGTCGATAAGCTCTAATGCACTGCGTGTTAAACGGTATTCCTGTTCAAGCGGATTATAGGGGTCGCTCATAGCCCCGGTGCCGATTACCCCGGTCCGACGCTTGGCTTTTAGTTCACGTTCAAGCAGCGGCAGTGCATTTTCTTTGGCCCGTACCTCATCAAAATTCTCTACCCGGTAGCATTCACTGCGGCTGTCACAGTAAATACAGCCATGACAACAGCCTTTATAAATGTTCATATTGTAGTTCTTGCCGAACCAGGCATTGCCGCTCTCATATCCTGATAATATAGTCTTTGCCGGAATGAATTTCATCTTATGTTGTCCTTACCTAAGATTAAGCAACCGTATGGCTGCTTCCTCGACAAGCGGTTTGCTGAAAATATAGCCTTGGATGCGGTCACAGCCGGCCCCGGTCAGAATCTGGAGCTGATCGGCGGTTTCTACGCCTTCAGCCACGACAGTCAAGCCCAAACTATGCCCCAAATCAATTATCGAGCCTACGACTTGCAATTGAATTTCATCATTCATAATTTTATCGATAAAGGATTTATCGATTTTTAATATTCCTACCGGTAAATTTCGCAAATAAGTCAAGGAAGAGTAGCCGGTGCCAAAATCATCCAGCGAAAGCTTTACGCCGATATCGCGCAGCTGACATAGTTTAACTACGGTATCTTCCATCGATTCAATAAAAACACTCTCGGTAATTTCTATTTCCACCTGACTGGGGTTAATCCCGGCCGCTATAATATCGGCGCGAACATTGGCCACGAAATCATCCGACAAGAGTTGGCGGGGTGATATGTTCACCGCCACACAAATATCTGCCTTCCCCATGTCGGTCAGCCGGCGGGCAAAACGGCAGGCTTCCCGAAATACCCATTGCCCAATAGGTATAATAAGGCCGCTTTGCTCTGCCAGCGGAATAAACCGGACCGGCGGAACTAAACCATGTTCCGGACTCTCCCAGCGTAACAGCGCTTCAAAACCAATAATTCTGTCCCCGGCCACGGTAAACTGCGGTTGATAATGCAGCGTAAATTCTTCCCGTTCCACGCCTCGCCGCAGGCCGTTGGTAATCATCATCTTCTCATATGCTTTCTGCAGCAAAATAGGTTCGTAGAAACGCCAGCAGTTTCGGCCGGCTTTCTTGGCAGCATACATGGCGATGTCGGCTTTCTTCAGGA
>JAEZQV010000309.1 GCA_023441125.1 Bacillota bacterium | reverse complement strand
ATCGCCGCCAGGGTGAACTCGCCATGGGGCAGTTCCTGGCCATGACCGCTGTAAACAGGTGTGGCCAAAGCCGGCTGTTCCCTGGTAACCGCCAGGTCGAACAGCGTGCTCTTTAAATCAAGGATGCGCCTTAGTTTCTCGCCAGGCACCTGGATACTGCCGCCGGTGCCCAGGAACCGGATGTTTTTTACCCGGCCGGATATGCCGCGATCTGTACCGAATACCGGTGGTTTACTCAAAGGCGATAATTCTATAGCCTGCAAACTGCCGATATTGTAGCCGGCCTTGCCAATGGCCTGATTGAGTTCAGCAACGGTCAGCTTTTTCTCCCATTTATAATAGGGGCAGTTCTGGTCATAGTCAACTACCCCGCGCAGATAAGGCTGCTGTGCTGACCAGACGTTTTCACTATTTTCGGTATAGCCGCCTGAACTACTGTGAAAATAGGCCGTAATCAGCTTGCCGTTATTCATCAATACCAGGCCGCGGGTCGCATCTACGGCTTCGATAGCGCGGGGCGCCTCGCTTTCCCGGCCGCCATATACCTGGCAGTCGGTGGTCGCGCAAACGTCAAACCCGTCGGCTTTATGCTTATTATAATTGGCCATTGCGTACGTCCGGGCAGCTACAGCCTGAGCTTTTACGGCCTCCATGGCCCAGTCGGGTGAGATTTCATTTTTGATGACGCCGTACAGATATTGTTCCACCGGCAGCGTGTTGATTACTGTCATACCCGTTTTGCCTGCCGTACGGTGAATACTGATATCGCCCCGGTAGCGACGGTTGTTGATATGGATATATTGCTCCACAGCCACAATCAGGTCTTCTTTTTTGTGAACCACTTCAATCCCCATTGCCAAAGCCGGCACACCGTTAATATAAAAATAGCCGTCCCGCAAAGTAAGGGTTGCCGTATCGTAAGCGCGGAAACTGCCCAGCACCTTGGCTTCCGCGGTATCAACCAGGTCAAAACTGGCATCCGCCGAGATTTGAACGCTTTGCTGATTGGTCAGTATCCCTACGCGCAGGCTCGGTTCCGCCGGCGCCAGGGCTGCCAGGCCGCCGGACAGGCCGGCAGCCTGCACGGACAGGGGGACAAAAAGCAGCGCAACAGCCAGCAATACCCATTTTATCATATGTTTGTGCACTCGCATACCTCCGCTACTATTTTCTTGCCAGCAAGTTCAAAATTATTGTCAGAACGATACTTAAAATAATTGAGGTAGCAATAGGAAAATGAAAGCTGAAATTTCCCTGTTCCATATGTATATCACCGGGTAATCTGCCTAAACTGAAAAATTTACCGCCGAAATGAAATATGGCGCCGGCTACTAACAGAATACCACCGAACAGCATAAGCAGCTTGCCGAATGAATCAAAACCTCCGGGCATCGTTCCTACCCCTTTCGCGGTTTGTAATAGCGGTCCCGTTCACTAAGAACACAGCCGCAGTACGGCTGACGGTACATTTCGAGCTCCCGGCTGATGGCAACCCCTTCCTGCCAGCCTGGCCGAAAATCAATATAGCAAAACGCAACCCCTTCAGCCTCAGCCGCGGCCTCGGCGGCGGCAATAATCAGCTCATGCTGCTGATAAGGACTAACCAGCAAGGTAGTGCTGAAGCAGTCGAAGCCATGTTCCCTGGCATAGCGCGCCGTTTGCCGCATTCTGAGGTTATAGCAGTAGCGGCAGCGACCGTCAGGCGCATGGAGCGCCTGACGTAAAAACTCTTCCAGCGTATAGCTGTCATCAATAATCAGCCTGGTGAGGCCGATTGTTTCCGCAAACGTTTTGAGAGTATCCAACCGTCTGACAAATTCTTTATAGGGATGAATATTGGGATTATAGAAATAACCGGTTATTTCATATTCGGGATATTCCTCTCGCAGGTGCTTGAGGGGAAATACCGAGCACGGGCCGCAGCAGACATGCAGCAGCATACGCATTGTCGTCACCTACCACAACTTTTCCTGATTTTCCGTTTTCTCCTTACAGGGGATATTGAGATGCGAGTAGGCGGCGGGAGTGGCGATCCGGCCGCGCGGTGTCCGCGCAATAAACCCCATTTGCAGTAAAAACGGCTCATACACATCCTCAATCGTTTCTGTTTCTTCGCTGATGGATGCAGCCAATGTATCGAGACCAACCGGTCCGCCGCTAAACTTTTGGATAATGGCGGCCAGCATGCTGCGGTCGGTTTTATCCAGCCCGCGCTTGTCAACTTCCAAGAGCTCCAGGGCTTTATCGGCAATAGTGTCGGTTATTATGCCGTCGCCGGTCACCTGGGCAAAATCCCGCACCCGCTTTAACAGGCGATTGGCAATTCGCGGCGTGCCGCGTGAGCGCCTGGCAATTTCCTTGGCGCCCCGCGGTTCAATCGCAACTTGCAGAATTTCGGCCGCCCGGTTCACAATGCATTCTAAATGCTCTGTTTCATAATATTCCAGCCGGCAGATGACGCCAAACCGGTCTCTCAGCGGAGCAGCCAGCGCGCCGGCCTTGGTCGTTGCGCCTACCAGCGTGAATTTGGGCAAATCCAGCCGTATGGACCGGGCCGACGGTCCTTTGCCGATAATAATGTCCAGCGCATAATCTTCCATCGCTGAGTATAATACTTCTTCCACGGCCCGGGATAACCGGTGAATTTCATCAATAAACAGCACGTCTTTCTCCCCCAGGTTGGTGAGAAGCGACGCCAGGTCACCGGGACGCTCAATGGCCGGTCCTGAGGTAATCCGAAAATTGACGCCCAGCTCATTGGCAATAATTCCGGCTAATGTAGTTTTGCCCAGACCGGGGGGACCATATAACAAAACGTGATCCAGCGCTTCCCCCCTGGCCAGCGCAGCCTGAACAAAGATCGAAAGGTTGTTTTTTACCTGATCCTGTCCGATATATTCCAGCAATCGGCGCGGTCGCAGGCTGTATTGCCATGAATCGACATCCTGCTCACCGGGCGCCAAAACTCGTTCTTCCACCTGTTAGCACTCCTCCCGGTCATCTCCGGCCAAATTCTTTTAATGTCCAGCGAATCAACTGTTCCAGGGACAGGTCGCCGGTCGCTTTATTTTCCCGCTCATATACCTTCTTTATGACCGGTGTTATCTCGGCATGGTTATACCCCAGTGCAGCCAGTGCCTGTATCGCCTCCTGCAGCACATCACCCGGCAGGTCGGTGTCCGGCGCCGGCTGGCCGGCAGCAGTCCCGTCATAACCGGTAACAAGGCCAAGCTTATCTTTTAACTCCAGGATGATTCTCTCTGCCGTTTTCTTGCCGACACCCGGCAGTTTGGTAAGCATGGCGGCATTATTGGTACTGACTGCCGCCCGGAAATTCTGCGGCGTAATGGCTGACAGGACCCCGGCCGCCACTTTGGGGCCAATGCCGGATACCGAAATCAGACTCAGAAACAGTTCGTATTCCGCCTGCGTGGAAAAGCCGTGCAGCGTTAAAGCGTCCTCACGGACGTTCAGATACGTAAACAGGGTGGCCGGTTGGCCAACCGCCAGCTTTTGCCGCGTAGAATTGGGGATAAATACCCGGTAGCCGATGCCCTGTACATCAATAAAGCAATAATCAGTAAATAAATGGGTAACTATGCCTTTAACATAACCGATCATTTGTTCCCCTCATCCTGTTAATGTTTCCGCAATGCACCGTACAAATGGCCACGGCCAAAGCATCAGCCGCATCATCAGGATGCGGCTTGGTTGGCAAATTCAGCAAGCGCTGCGTCATATAAATAACCTGTTCCTTGGTTGCCTTGCCATAGCCTGTTACCGCCTGTTTTACCTGCAGCGGCGTGAATTCGGCCAGCTTGAGTTCATTTTGGGCTGCCGCTAACAGTACTACCCCTCTGGCCTGTCCCACCGCCATTACGGTCCGGACATTTTTATTCATAAACAACAGTTCAACACCCATAATATCCGGTTTATACTTATTAATAAGGCTGTCAATTTCCTGATGGATTTTTCTGAGCCGCATGGCGGCTTCCATGTCAGGAGTCGTTTCAATGACGCCGTAAGTTATTACTTTCAAACGGCTTCCCTGTGCTTCGACCAGACCATAGCCGCAAATCGCTGTGCCTGGGTCGATTCCTAATGCTATCATTTGCTGCCCCCTTTTAACAGCTACATTCGACAGCTTACACGTATATTCCTGTTAAATAAATGCAAAAAGAGAGGTTTCCCCTCTCTTTAGCGCGCTTGCATGCCTTCCAGCGTTTTTAACAATTCTTCCTTGGAACCCACTACCAAACCCTGCCGTAATTCGAGCACATCCTGCGGCATCAGACTATTGATGGGAATTTTGGTTACCTCTTTTACCAGGGCCTTAGGCCCTGGAACACCGTAAAAAACAGCGACATGACCGTCCTTGATGCCGATAAACATATTATTGGCATGTTCCCGGCACAAACTGTCAACCTTTAGAGTCATCTCAACTTCTTTCGTGTCAAACTTCTCAATGGTCCACCCGGAGTATATTTTCTGCACCTGATTAAAATTGAGGCCGATGAGACTGTCCTGCGGCTTGGTCCGGAAAACTTCTTCATCCATACACTTGGTATAGATTATTTTCTGGACAACATCGGTATCGGCCGCCAGCTTAATTTTACCATCTTGTTTGACCGCCTCGGTCTGTTGCTCGGGGATCAGCAGTTTGGCCTCCCGGTTTGCTTGCAGGGTAAAATAGCCGATACCAGACAATAAAAGAATTAGACCACCAATTACGACAGGTTTCGCCAAGATGAATTTGCTTAATTTCCGTGACTGACGCAAGGTAGAAAGCGCAGCAATAACTTTAGAAAACATACTGATAATCCTCCTTTCTTAGAGTTATCAGTAGTTTTACCAATTTATACAAAAAACATACAACCCAATAAAGTTGAAAGTATATTTAATAGTTTCGGAGTAGCTTATTCAATCAATCTGATTTTGCCACCGCTTCCCTGTGTCCAATTTGCATTTTTGTAGGTACGTGCCCCTTGCCCTAAAATTACACTTTGTCCGATCAGATACCCATTGAGAGTAGTTCCGCCGCCATTTACCGTAACGCTGCCATGCGGGGCCAGTGCATTCAAGTTAATTACATTGCCACCGCTTAGCATAATGCTGCCGTTTAGAGAAACCAGTGTAACCGTGGCGCTTGATGTGAAAGTAGCTGCGGAAAAATTAATACTTATATCGCCGGTTGCGACAATCACCACATTATTACTATAAGTACCAGATACAAGATTTTTGGCATCATAGCCACTGCCGAAGCTTCCAGCTACATATAGCGGGGAGGTCAGTTTCGATACATCAATGCTGCCCCAGACATTTGCTGGGTGGGAGTCAGAAAACGTATTACTTTTATTGGTGAGAGACTTGATTTTTGCATCTATTACTGAATTCGTTTCCGTAATGTCAATTTTGTCGGTGCCAAATGTAAATTTGGACGCCAAGACCTGATTGGCGGGTTTATTTAAGCCGCCAATATCATATTTGGCAGCAGAGATGGTAATCGGGGCATTAATTTCTGTGCCCGTACTCGGAATATTATCAGATCCCCAACCATTTTCGCTGTTTTTGTCAAATTGGAATTTGCCGTTTACATGGATCGGCCCGTTGAACTTGTTGCTGCCGGAACCATACTCGCCTAACAAATAAAATGTTCCTGTCCCGCCGGCTATAATGCTGTAGTCAAATATACCGGGTGAACCGCCGCCGCCGGTAGCAACCGCATACACCGCAAGGGCGATGCTATTGTAATTAAAATATTTCATAAACAATAGCGGCGCTGCTTTGGAAATGGCCACACGGATTTTTTTAGTATTGTTCTCTTCCGGGAAAGTAATAGTACTTACAATGCCGGCATCGGCTGCAGTGCTGTTTTTGGCGATATAGCTTTCGGCCAGCGCCTGGGCCTCTGCCGTACTTGCACCAAGCTTGGCTGCACCCGCCAGGGCAGCGGCATCGGCAATATTTTGCAGATGAGACTTCTGGACATAAAGATAGCCGCAATCCACAGCAATGGCAGTGAGCGCAAAGAGAAACGGAATGGTAAAGGCCATAAGCATAAGAATAGAACCTTTTTGATTGAAACATAAACGCTTCACTTGCAAAGCTCCTTTAAAAAATATAATTGCTGAACAGCAGAAAAATATTTTTATTTATTATCCACAAACATCAGCTGAGTGCCGACCTTCCAGCCCAGGCGACGGCCAGTCCCGCTCTTTACCTCCAAGGTGTCATGCGCTGCCCGGCAAAAGCTCATCTGCCAGGGCTTAAGATTTTCTATTATTTTTATTATGAAGCCTTGTTTATCCAGATAGACAATATCAAGTGCATAAAGCATTCCCAGCATGTGAATGCTGTTGCAGCCGCGCAGCAGCAGCCCTTTGTGAGCCGGTAGCGATGTTGTTCCAAGAAGGCCGCGTAACCGTGTAACAAAGGTGTCAGCCACAGAAATTTCCAGCATTTGCAGAGCGGGTGCTACCTTATTCACGGGAATATATATCTTTTTCATTTTGCTATTCCCTGCACATTATGCAGAATCGAAATAACCACAGGGAACAGAATTACAATAAACAGTACCGGGAAAATGAACGCAGCTAACGGGAACAGCATTTTTACCGGCGCCTTCAAAGCCTGTTCCTTTACGGTTTGCCGTCTTCTCTCCCGCATATTTTCGGCTTGTATAACCAGGGTTTTAGCCATACTGACCCCCAGGCGGTCGGACTGAATAACCGCCGCGGTAAAGAGATAAACCTCCGGCAGACTGCAGCGTTCGGCCAGATTGGTCAGCGCCAGAC
>JAEZQV010000284.1 GCA_023441125.1 Bacillota bacterium | reverse complement strand
ACAATCATGGTAATCCCGACCGGCCGCCGGATGGCAAAACGGGTTATATTCATGGCGTTTCACCGCCAGCCTGGCTGCCCGCCGCCTTTAGCGTCACCGCCATACCGGTTTTCAGCCTGGACAGATTCGTAACGGCAATCTGGTCTCCTGCCTGAATTCCCTGGAGGATTTCCACTTCCTGATCGGTGCTGAGGCCAAGCTCCACCGCCTGTTCCTGGACCTGGCCCGCGGCATTGATTTTATAGACGAAGGTTTTCCCGTTTTTCGCCTGTACGGCTTCTTTGGGTACACTCAGCGTCTGCCGGCGGGCCACCAGCTCCAGCTGCGTTCTGGCAAACATCCCGCTTTTCACCGTCTGATCCGGATTGGTTAAAGCCAGCCGCACCGTAAAAGACTGGGTCTTGGCGTCATTGGCCGGACTAACGTAAATTATGGTGCCGTTAAAGCTTTTTCCCAGCGATTCAACCTGGATAACGGCCGGCATACCGGTACTGATCACGGCTGCGTCCTGTTCGGAAACCAAACAATCCACATACATCTTGCTGTTGTCAACTACCGACAGCAATTTTTGCCCGGACTGCACCCAGGCCCCGATTTCCGCCTGGCGGTAACCGATAACGCCGTTGCGGGGCGCCCGCAGGATCAGATCTTCCCGCTGCTTGCCAAGGGCCTCGATACTGTGCACGGCTTTGTCCAGCGCCGCCCGTTTGCCTTCAACCGTCGCCGGAATGGCGCCCGCCATATTCTGGTTGGCCAGCGCATCCAGCGCCGACTTGGCGTCGATCATCTGCTGCTGGGCTGTATCCAGGTTTTCCCGCGAAACGGCGCCGCTGGCAAACAGGCTTTTATAGCGTTCGTAGTTTATCTGACAGCGCTGATAATCGGCCAGCGCTTTTTGGTAATTGGCCGCATACGCCGCCTGAGTTTCGGATACATCGGCCTCAGCCTGGCGCCGGCCGGCTTCGTTCTGGGCGATAGACAGATCCACATCGGTGGTGTCCTGCACCACCAGTACCTGGCCGGCGGTCACGGTATCACCCAGATTTACATTCACATCAGTAATCCGGCCGGCATATTTAGCCGCAATATCGGTCTGGGACTCCGGCACGGTCTGGCCGGTCAGCGAAATTTTCCGCACCAGATCCTGCCGCGCCACAGTATAGGCGGTTACTACCGGCTTGACATTATCGGCATTCTGCCGGCCCTTGCCGGCCTGACTGTGCCCGCCGGCCAAGGTGATTACAGTTGTTGCGATGATAGCCAGCAGAGCAATGCCGGCGAAGAGCCTTTGCTTTTTACTGCTGAATACCTGCCTTCTCATTATGTAAGACTCCTTCCTGATATCGGCTACTTACCCTTGCCTGTAGCTTTGCGTCCGGAATGCTGCTCTTTGACAGCGATGGCCTTGTTGGCCATTTTCCTTAACAAACTGTATGCCAGATCGCGCTCTTCCAGACTTAAATCTTCCGTAATTAAGAGCGCCCAATTTTTTAATACAGACCGTATTTGGGGTTCCAGCGTCCGGCCCTGCTCGGTGAGATAAATCAGATAAGCCCGCCGGTCGTGAGGGTCTTTGGCCCGCCGGATATAGCCCAGCGCCTCCAGTCTGGCTACAGCCCGCGCCGTAGCGGCTTTATCAACATTAAAGAATTTGGCCATGCTGTCCTGGCTGACCCCTTCCTGCCGGTAGAGAAACAGCAAGTAAGAGAAGTGGCCGCTGCCAATGCCAAGTTCTTCAAAGCATTTGTCATAAAAAGACTGGGCTGTTCTATGCAATATGGAGATAAATTTGCCAATGTAGGGTCTGTCGATGGGGTTTCGCCTCCTGTATTATCGCTACACCCTGATAGTATCAAAAAATAGTTGACTGCACAACTATTTTCTTGATAAATTTACCCAAAAATAACATACCGGCAAAGTTATATTTCTGTCAGGATAAAAAAAGCGGCCGGGCAATTTAAAAATTGCCCGGCTGCTGTCCGTATCCTAGCCTTATTCCAGGGGAATGTCCCCGTTGCGCCGTGACGGCACTACGTCGGCCAACAGCTTATCCGTAATTAGGATTCCTTCCAAATGATCGTACTCGTGCTGCACTGCAAAGGAATCATCGTCTGTTAGGCGCAAGGTCTGCTTTACCCACTCTTCATCGTGATATTCAACGGCAACAGCCGAATGACGGCTGACATAACCAAACTGGCCGGGCAGGCTCAGACATCCTTCCAGACTGGGCACCTCCTGGCCCATCTTCGTCAGGCGCGGATTGATCATGATAACCGCCTGATCATCAATCATGACCACAAAACCCCGCTTGGCAACAGCCAGTTGCGGCAGGGAAATGCCGGCCACCGGCCGGATGCTGTCTTCCAGATAGTCTGCCATTTCTATTAACAATTGCACAGCTTCATGATCAGCACGGTCAATCGGTGCGGCCTGTTGGCGCAGGACGGGGTGAGGAGCCACCACAATCCGTTCTTTTACCGTAGAACCTGACAGACTGGCGCTAAGCCACAGACAGGTTACAATCACAAAGACACTGAGACAAGTCAGCCGCTTATAGCCTGTCAGCCGGGTTTTCAAATAAAGTCCTCCTGCGCCAGCGTCAAATTTAGCATGCTTGTTCTATCTATTAGACAAGCGGAAGCTAAATTCCTGTATCGGTTGCGCCGCTTTCCGGCAGCGGCAGTCAAAAAAAGCATATATTTTTGCTGGTTAATTGACCAATAAATACTGGGATTGTTCTGTGGTCTTTTTGCAGACAATAATGAAAAACTAGTATTAAACCGTGGCAACGAAAGGAGTACATTATGAAGCACATCAGCCATAGAAAGCATGCCAGACGCAGATACAAGCGTTTAATGGCCGCCCTTGCCGGTGCTGCTGTTGTTACTTCGGCCATGCTGCCTGGTATTCCCATCGCCAGGGTTCATGCTGCAGAAAATACCGCAGTAACAGCGCCGGCTACTGTTGCTGAAGTACCTGCTGCCGCGGCGCCGGCCACGGAACCAACGGCAGTGGAAACCCCAAGCGTTGCTCAGGTCCCGGAGCCTGCAACCAAGTCTGCGGCTGAAACCCCGGCAGCCGAACCTGCCGCGACAGCGCAGCCGGCTACTGAACAAACCACCAGGGATCAAAAGCAGAGTGGCCAAGAGGAGCGTACGCAAGAAAACCGTAACCAAGAAAACCGTAATCAGGATCGTCAGCAGGACCGCCACAACGATGAGCAGCACAACGCCGCCGGTTCCCCGGTGGCAGCAGTGAAAGCGGCAGCGGCTGTTTACGGGTTTGATGCCCGCCATGACAACTTTAGCCTACAGTCGCAAAGTTCGACCGAGGCGGTAGTGCTGGTTCGCACCGACAGCGGCAAGACCTTTAAGGTTCGCCTGAGCAAAGCTAACAACAGTTGGCGGGTTGACAGCGTTAAAGAAATCATTACCGGCGGCGGTGGCGGCGTGGTCCGCGCCGGTGACCCAATTGACGTGGTTAAAGACAATGCTGCCATCTTCGGCTTTGATGCCGCCCATGACCGCTTTACCCTGCTGTCGGTTGACGGCGGCACCGCTGTAGTCCAGGTCAAAACCAGCGGCCAAACCTTCAAGGTGGATCTGGAGAGAAACGGCGGCAAATGGGTGATTACTACCATCCGCGGCATTGGCAATGAACGCTATCCTGCCACTTATCGGCCCGCCAGTATGTATGGGTACCCAACCTTGGGCGCGGCGACCGGTCCGGTGGCAACCGCTGCGCAAACGCTGTACAGCACTGACAGCTTCGCCAACTGGACCTGGCAGGAATCCGCCTATCCGGCCGACATGAAACTGGGCGTCCTGGTATCGCCACCGGCTGCCGCCGCTCAGGCAAATATTCCCGGTGTTATTGTCGATAAAGTCGATAGCATTGATTTTGGCCGGCAACTGGTGCTCTATGCGCATATTGGCTCGGTGGCCGACCGGGGCTACGGCATTGGCATCGAAAGGGTGGCCCAGGCCGGTAATGATTTGACGGTTACCATCAGGATTAAAAGCCCCTTGGCTAATAACGACTGGTCTGTGACGAAAACTAACGATGTCATCCCCATTGACCGTTTGTCCTTAAACTTCACCGCCCCCGTTCATATAAACTTTGTCGATCAGGACGGTGTTTCCCTGAGCAGTTATACGCTGCAAACTAAATAACGAGGCCCGCGCACAGCGTCCAAGCCTGCTGCTCAGGCGGAAAAAACGGGATTGCTTTGGGGCAGCCCTTGCTTTTTTTATGCTGCTTACGTACACAAAGACCAGTCATTAAATGGCTGGTCTTTGTGCGGTGTGGCTAAACTTAAGGGTGGTCTAGCTATTCGTCTTTTCTGTTTCCGCGGCAAGCAGATATTCTTTAGGATAAATCATTGCAGCAGGAGCCACGTTGTGGCGCTTGGCCCAAGGATAGTAGATGGCTGCTGTCACCACTAAGCCGACAATCCAGGAAATATCGGTACCGCCCAGCATCTTCGTAATGGGACCTGTGTACATAGCCTGGGCCATAAACGGAATTTGGGCGATTACGCCGGCAAAATAAGAGACAAGGGCCGGTATGTTCCACGCACCGTAGCGCCCTTTAGGATCATATAAACCGGGAACGTCGATATTTTCTTTGGAAATGCAATAAAAGTCAATAAGATTAACTGAGCTCCATGGGGTGAAGACCATGAGCAGCACCAGGATGAAGTTTTTGAAAAGATTGAGAAAATCTTTGCTGGCAAAGAGAGCAACACAGACGGAAGCAGCGATCATCCCCAGAATGAACAGGGTCCGCAGGGTTGTTGAAGCCGTTTTTTTGCCGCTCAGAGCCGTGGTGATAGTTAGCAGTGACATGAAGGAGCCATAGGCATTCAGCGTATTAACGGTTAATTTACCGATAACGATAACGCTATAGATAAGGATGGCAATGAGGCCCAAGCCGCCCAGTTCACCCAGGTAGCCTACCTGATTTTTCAGGAAGCTGCCGCCGAAGCCGGCAGCGCTGGCTGCGCTGATAATGACGCCAAGGGTCATGGCCCATTGTGTGCCGATAACGCTGCCGAGGAAGGTATTCCAGAATGTAGACGATTGGGGGGTGCTGCGCGGCAGATACCGGCTGTAGTCGGCGACATAAGGTCCGAAGGTTAGCTGCCAGCCGGCAGAAAGAGATACAGCCAGCAGGAAAGTGGTCCATTCGAACGGTTTTACCCCAAATAAGGAAGCAACAGGGAATTTAACAAAGGCCATAATCGTAAGATAGGTAAAGCCGAGGATTCCCGTAACGGTAGCCACTCTGCCCAGAACATGAATATATTTGTAGCCCAGAAGTGCCAGTATGGCGGTGAGAGTACCGAAGATTATGATACCAATAGCCGGATTTTGGACGCCGAGAATGCCGTTGATGGCTTGTCCGGAAAGAACAGTACCCGTAGAGGCAAAGCCAAGGTACATAACGACAGCTAAAACTAAAGGTACGATGGCGCCAATAACACCAAATTGGGCGCGGCTGGAAATCATCTGCGGCAAGCCTAAACGAGGCCCCTGCGCCGAGTGAAGGGCCATGACAGCGCCTCCCAGGATATTGCCAATAAACAGACCGATGAAAGCCCATAGGGCGTCGGCGCCGAATACTACGGCCAAAGCGCCGTCCACTACAGAAGTAATCTGCATGTTGGCCCCGAACCAGAGCGTGAACTGGTTGAATGGTTTGCCATGCCTCTCGTGATCGGGAATCATGTCAATAGAACGTGTTTCAATTAAGCTGTCTTTTGCTTGGGTCACCATTTTCACTCCTTCTTCTTCTTTTGTGATTAAGCATAATTGGATGCTCCTTCATTTGTATCTATATAATATTGCAGGCCGCACAATGACAGGTAGCATGTCCGGGGG
>JAEZQV010000277.1 GCA_023441125.1 Bacillota bacterium | reverse complement strand
TATCTGGGCCGGCAGTTGCCTGCCGGCTCAAGCGACACAACCCGGAAGGCTCAGCGGGCAGCTTCATCCCTTCCCTATTCGGTCTTGCTCCAGGTGGGGTTTACCTAGCCAGCCAGTCACCTGACTGCTGGTGCGCTCTTACCGCACCGTTCCATCCTTACCTGACAGCTGTCAGGCGGTCTGCATTTCTGTGGCACTATCCCTAAGGTCGCCCTCGCTGGACGTTATCCAGCACCCTGCCCTGTGGAGCTCGGACTTTCCTCAAATGCTGACATGCATTCGCGATCATCTTTCATACTCAGACGAATTATGTGTTTGAATATTAATAATATCACTAAATGTCGGTCAAGTCAATGCGGTAATTATTGTCTGTTCATGTTCCGGCGAATGGCCTGGATTTTGGCTGGAATATCCACAGCTCCGACGATATCGGTTACCATGGCGACAATTCTCGCCCCATGCTGTTTTACTTCACCAACATTGTGCTCCTTAATACCGCCGATGGCGACAAACGGAATCTTTAGGTTATTCACAACATATTCAAGATAGGTGAGGCCTACCGGCTGGCACACGTCTTTTTTCGTTTTTGTGGCATAGATTGGTCCTACGCCAATATAGTCAACACACTTGAGTTCAACAGCAGCCAGCGCCTGTTCGGGTGAGTGGGTCGATAATCCTAGAAGCATATTATCACCGATCAATTCTCTTACCTTGCCCGGCGGCAAATCCTCCTGACCGATATGGACGCCGTCAGCACCGACCAATATGGCCAAATCCACATGATCATTTATGATGAAAGTGACTCCGGCCTGCGCTGTCATTTCTCTGATTTTTACACACTCCTGATACATTGGCCCGGATTTTTTATCTTTTTCCCGGTATTGTATGACCTTAATACCGGCAGCAATTAACTGTTGAACAACTTCCACATTGGTTCTGCCCAGCGAATGTTCTTCGGCAGTCAGGGCATAGAGATCTGTTGTCAGAAAGTTAGTCAGCGCTTTTTTATATTCCATAGCCATCCCCTCGCATAATAAAAAGTTTGCTTTACCACATTTGCCAGTCTTTATACACCGGCTGGTAGTTTTGTTCATACAGCATGGCTGCCATTTCAGCTACGCTGCGTTCATCCGATATATCAAACTGTCCGACTGCGGCTTGTTCCGCATGACCGCCGACCGCGGTGCAGGACCCGGCCGACATCTTGGTAACGCCAAGTTTGACCATGTGGTTGCGGAGGACTGCATTTTCCCGCGTAGATAGTGTAATGCCGCTGCGGGGCATAAACAACCGGAAGGCTAAAATATATTGCACCAGATTTTTATCCTCGACGACAACCTTGGGGGGAAAGCCGCCGACATGGGGCCGCATTCTCGGCGGTGACATACTGATCTCCACCTCAGGATACTTTCTCTGCAGATAATCAGCGTGCACGCCGGTCAGAAAAGCCTCACTGCGCCAATCGCTGAGACCTAGCAGGGCCCCGATATTGACTGCGTGCATTCCTGACTGACAGGCACGTTCGGGAGCATCCAGCCGATACCGGTAATTGCGCTTAGGACCTGCCGGATGCAGTTCCGCATACGTCTCTTCATTATAGGTTTCCTGATAGATGGTCATGCCGTCAACGCCGGCTGTTACCAGTTCATGATATTCCCCGGTTTCCAATGGATAGATTTCAATGCTGATGGAACTGAAATAGTTTTTCAGTATCCGGACGCAATCTTTGATATAGGCAACCGAAGAATGCGTACGCGATTCACCGGTCAGGATAAGAATATGCTTTAAGCCGGTAGCCGCAATCGCTTCAGCCTCACGCTCTACTTGCTCCAGAGTCAGTTTTTTTCTCTCAATCCTGTTATGAGCATGAAAGCCGCAGTACACACACTGGTTAACGCAGTAATTAGCCAAATACAATGGTGTATACAGCAGTATGGTATGACCGAATTGCTGGACGGTTAGGCGATGGGCTTTCTGGGCCATTGCTTCAAGCTGGTTTTCCGCCGTAGGCGACAATAAGGCCAGATAATCAAATACCGTCAGCCGGTCTTTACTTAGAATTCTTTGAATATCCAAAGCGGTTATCTGCTGATAAATATCGGCAAAATTCAATTGGCGATATTGTCCTATTTCTTCATAAACACTCATGGTAGCGCCTCCTTCAAGCTATTGCCGTCATTCATGTAAAAAACCGGTCAACGGCGATGACGCGCAGGCATAATCCTGAATGGTGCCAGGGCCGGCCAGAAAGGCCTGACGGCCGGCAGCGACAGCCAGGCCGAAGGCCCGGGCCATACCAACCGGATTGCCGGCTGTTGCCACCGCCGTATTTACCAGCACAGCGGCCGCTCCCATTTCCATAGCTTCAGCCGCTTCAGATGGCCGGCCAATACCGGCATCCACGATAACTGGCAAAGGAATTTCCTCAATCAGAATTTTTACCAGTTCCTTGGTTTTTAAGCCGCGGTTAGTGCCGATCGGCGCTCCGAGCGGCATAACAGCAGCGGCGCCCGCCGCCGCCAAACGCTTCGCAGCCATTAAATCGGGACTCATATAAGGCAGCACCACAAATCCCTCCGCCGCCAAAATTTCAGTTGCCTTAATTGTTTCGATATTGTCAGGCAATAAGTAGCGGTTATCGGCAATAACCTCAATTTTTATCCAGTTTCCACAGCCGGCGGCTTTGGCTAACCGGGCAATGCGAACCGCTTCCTCAGCACTCCTGGCACCTGAGGTGTTGGGCATTAATGTACATTCTTTCGGTATGTAGCTGACGATGTTTTCGTCCTGGTATTCAGGGTCAACCCGTCGTAAAGCAACCGTAACCACCTGAGATCCGGAAGCACTGACAACTTCAGGGATGAGCCTGTTGTTAGCAAATTTACCGGTCCCTAAAAACAAACGGCTTGTCAGTTGTTTATCCCCGATTTTTAAAGCATCTGCCAATAAATTAGTAGTCATTATTTCAACCTCCCCCAACAAATGAGATCACTTCGAGACAATCTTCCGGCTGTAACTGAATGGTTTGCCATTCCTGCTTATTTACAATACTCTTGTTATATTCGACTACAATAATTTCGGGATTGTAGCCTTGGTTCGCAACGAATTCACTGATTGTGAGTTTGTCGGCAACAAGCATGTCCCTGCCATTTACAATAATCCGCATGTTGCATACCCCCTTTGCCAAAATAAAAACACGTCCCACCGAATGGTAAAGACGCGCACTTAATACACACACGACCTCCCTCCGCAGGTATTATCCCGATCAGGTATGGAGGTAAGGAACTCGCTAGTTCCACTCTCAGCCCATAACATGAGCTCCCTCGGCCTCAAGATATTCTTTTATATGTATATTTTATATCAGAAGTTACAAATCGTCAAACTCATAAAACGGCATAAACTTGTCTAATAGGTCGTAAACACATCCTGATTCGTTTTGCTGGCAATAATTGGTATATTCCAGTGTTTTTTCCCGGCACACTGGCTCAAATAATCAACTACGCGGGCCACTACCGGTTGTTCGGTTGCGAAATGACCGGCATCAACAATGCACAAGCCGGCTGCAACCGCTGCCTGCGCATCGTGATATTTTACATCACCGGTGACCAGCGCTTGCGCGCCGGCCTTGAGCGCGTTTTTTACCAGGCCGGCGCCGCTGCCGCCGCATATCGCTACTTTATTTATGACTGCGTTGCCCGGGCCGGCAGCTTTAAGTGAGTGAATACCCAAGGCCGTTTTTACCTCTGCGACAAAACTGGCTAAGGTCGTGGGCTCGCTGAGATTGCCTACTCTTCCCAACCCGCTGCGGGGACCGGGATTTACTAATAAATACTCGTCATAAGCCACTTCTTCATACGGATGGGCTGCAATCATGGCCCTTATCACTTGTGAGCGTATTTCCGTCGGCATAATGGTTTCCAGACGGTATTCCTCCACATATTCAAGCTTATTCTGCTCGCCAATAAACGGCGTTGTGCCGGCAAGCGGTAAAAAAGTACCGGTTCCCCGGGTTTGAAAGGTACAATGACTGTAATTGCCAATGTGCCCCGCACCGGCTGCCGTCATGGCAGTACGTACTTTTTCAAGATGGGAAGCAGGAACAAAAACAACCAGTTTATGAAGCTGCTCCTGGTACACCGTCGATAGGGGCACAACTCCTTGGAGATTTAGTTTTTGCGCCAATACATCATTTACACCGCCGGCTGCGCTGTCAAGATTGGTGTGAGCGGCATACACCGCGATATCGTTTTTAAGCAAAGCCGCTAGCATACTGCCTGCTGCCGAATCTGTGCGAATGTTGGTTATGCCTTTGAACAGCAGCGGATGATGGCTGACAAGCATATTGGCTCCGGTCGCAACGGCTTCAGCAACAACTGCCTGGTCCACATCGAGGGTCACCAGTATTTTATGTATATCCTGCTCCGGACTGCCCAACAACAAACCGATATTATCCCAGTCTTCCGCCAAGTGCTTCGGTGCCAGCAGTTCCAGTTCGGCCATAATATCACGGCATTTTACAGGCATTTAGTTTGTCCTCCAGTTTTTTTAGTCTGTCGGTATAGTTTTTATACTTCACAGAGTTCACAGTTTCTGCGCCACCGGCGGCCATCGCCACTACTACAGAACGCAGGTGTCCGATCAGTTCCTGAATATGCTGTCTTAGTAAAGGCGGTTTAGCTTGCCAGAGTACCGGACCGATTTCGTACAGTATATCGTCTGCTAGCTGCTGGCTTACCCCGGGCTCGGCGGCAATTATCTGGTACAGCTTACCGTCTTCCTGCACCAGTTGTTCATTAATGATTTGCCAGTCATGCGCATGCAGCCAGCTGCGGACCAGAGACGCCGCAATCATCGGCTGTAATATAAGGCGTTTAAAAGCAGCTGTCACTTCCGGCCGCGCACTTAAAATATCGATAATATTGGCTCCGCCCATGCCGGCAATAACAACAACATCCGCCTCGCCAGGCTGTATTACTGCCAAACCGTTTCCCTGGCGGACTGAAATCGCTTGCTCCAGGTTGTGAGCCGCAACGGCGCCCTGCGCCGATAAATACGGGCCATGATGAACATCACCGGCAATCGCCCTGGCAGCAATCTTTTGCTTAATCAGATATATGGGTAAATAAGCATGATCTGTGCCGATATCGGCGATAACCGATCCAGCCGGAACCATGTCGGCAATTGCCTGCAACCGTTGACCTAATTTCACGTAACAGCCTCCTTGGCACTTTTCTATCTTAGTATTTCGCTTACCGATGATAAAATCCTGTGTGGCTATCGCTAAAGAAAACACGGCTTGCGCCGAGCCTTTGGCGAAAGTGTAAGCCGATGTTGCTCTTATCCAGGTGAAAGTTATCCTTTCTATCAGGACGGAAAAAACCTGCGAAACAAATTCGCAGGTTTTTTCATGGTGGGCGATGACAGGATCGAACTGCCGACATCCTGCTTGTAAGGCAGGCGCTCTCCCGGCTGAGCTAATCGCCCGTGATGTATATAGGAGGTTCTTCGCTACGCTCAGAACTAAGCGATTCGTACCAATCAAACTTCGCCTAATGGCTCGCTTTCTTGGACTCTCTGCTTATCGCTACAGTTCAGAACTAAGCGATTCGCACAGGTCTTTGCGTCGCTCTCGCTCCCAAAGACCTGGCTCTCTGCTTATATGGTGACCCGTAAGGGAATCGAACCCTTGATACCGCCGTGAAAGGGCGGTGTCTTAACCGCTTGACCAACGGGCCATGATACGGATAATATGGTTATAGTACGGATAATTAGGAGGTTCTTCGCTACGCTCAGAACTAAGCGATAGCGATTCGCACCAATCAAGCTTCGCCTAATGGCTCACTTTCTTGGCTCTCTGCTTATCGCTTTGCTCCTAGAAATCCGGTTCACTGCTTATGGTGGGCCCACCTGGGATCGAACCAGGGACCAGCCGGTTATGAGCCGGCTGCTCTACCGCTGAGCTATAGGCCCTAAAGATACTAAAACAGGTTTTCCGAAGAAAGCCTGTTTGCTAACATAATAACTGGCTCCTCGAGTAGGACTCGAACCTACGACCGATCGGTTAACAGCCGATTGCTCTACCAACTGAGCTATCGAGGAGTATCGCCAACGTTGATTATTATAAAACAATGTCCTTATTACGTCAAGTGCTTTAGCGGTTTTTATTCGAGAAAATCCTTCAGTTTCTTGCTGCGGCTGGGATGACGCAATTTCCGGAGCGCTTTGGCTTCTATCTGCCGGATACGTTCCCGGGTAACACCGAAATACTGGCCTACCTCTTCTAAAGTACGGGCCCGGCCGTCATCTAAACCAAAGCGAAGGCGCAGCACTTTTTCTTCACGCGGCGTCAGCGTTTCCAGAACCTCTTCCAGTTGTTCCTTCAGCAGCATAAAGGAGGCTGCTTCTGCCGGCGCCGGCGCATCCTGATCTTCGATGAAATCACCCAGGTGGGAATCTTCCTCTTCCCCTATGGGTGTTTCCAGTGATACAGGTTCTTGGGCAATTTTCATGATTTCCCGCACCCGTTCCACACTGACATCCATAGCTTTGGCCACTTCTTCAGGCGACGGTTCACGTCCCAGTTCCTGGAGCAGTTGGCGTGAAACCCGGATAAGTTTGTTAATGGTTTCGACCATGTGCACCGGAATACGAATTGTGCGGGCCTGATCGGCAATGGCTCTGGTAATTGCCTGGCGTATCCACCAGGTGGCATAGGTACTGAATTTATACCCTTTATTATAGTCGAATTTTTCTACAGCCTTAATCAGACCCAGGTTACCTTCTTGAATCAGGTCAAGAAACAGCATACCCCGGCCAACATACCGCTTGGCGATACTTACCACCAGCCGCAAATTCGCTTCGGCAAGGCGGCGCTTGGCTTCTTCATCCCCTTGTTCCATACGCTTGGCAAGATTAATCTCTTCATCAGCAGTCAAAAGAGGTACACGGCCAATTTCCTTGAGGTACATACGAACAGGATCATCGATACTAATGCCTTCAGGAATGGTAAGATCGATATCTACTTCTTCGGCTGTTGATTCAATCTCGGAAATATCTGGACCTTCAATAAGTTCAACATCCGGGACTTCATCAACTATTTCAATACCTTTATTATTAAAGATTTCATACATGTCATCAATTTCATCCGGACTCATATCTTCAGTTTGCATTGTATCCATAATTTCAGCGTACGTCAACACACCACGCTTTTTCCCTTTGTGTAAAAGTTCATTGACTTGCTCGCCCGGTGCAGCTTTTTTATCAGCCATAGTTTTCCCCCCTTCCCTTGGCAATCGACAATGGTAATGTACTCCATGTTTGAATATTAATGATGTAGTTTTCTAATCTCATGTTTAATTCGCTGACTTTCCGCAAGTTCCTGCAGAAAGTTACTATCCCCCATGCGTTCTAATTCGTCGGCCATCAGCCGGTGCTGTTCATATAAAACGGTCAAATGCGCTAACCTGATCGCTTTTATACAATCATCTACAAATCTGACCATATCATCATATTGAATTTCCATTAACATAATATGCGAAAACTCACTACTTGCCTTTTCCGGCAGGTTATTTACCACAGCATTTAGCTGCGCCGGTGTTATATTTTTCTCCATATTATACGCATTAAATATGAAATTAATAATCTCTTGCTGCAAAGCTCCCTGAATTTCTTGCGGAGAAATTTTAGCAAAGACATACGGAACAAGTGATAAATCATCGCACATCAGTCTGATGAGTTGCCGTTCAGCCTGGACTACTGCTGGCGCCGGCTGTTTATATAAGAGTGCAATATTTATAGTTTTCCCGTTATTTACATTTTTATCCTTTTTGGCCTGGACGATATATTTTGTTATTTCAGTTCTTAATGCGCTTTCATCTACGGCCAGTGTTTGCGACAGGCGGGTAATATGGGCATTGACCGCCACCGCGTTATCGGCCTCCGCCAGAATAGGCGCCAATTTGCCAACAACGGCAATTTTACCCTGCACGGTTGAATAATCATCGGCTTTGAGCGCCTGATCAAGCTGATAGTCTAATAATGGCTGGGCCGAGGTTATTAATTCGGCAAAAGCCTGGCTGCCATGTTTGCTGACAAATTCATCAGGGTCCTTGCCATCAGGCACAGACACTACTTTGACCGTTGCTCCCAGCGAACGCACCGTGCTGAGTGCCCTGAGTGTGGCATTCTGGCCGGCAGCGTCGCTATCATAGGAAAACAGCAACTCGGCATTTAGTTTTAACAGATTTCTGGCCTGTTCCGACGTAAAAGCCGTTCCCAGTGATGCCACAACATTGCGGATACCATGTTTATACAGACTGATAGCATCCATATAACCTTCTACAATAATTACCTGACCGGTATCACGAATATGTTTGTGCGCGTTGTCAAAGCCATATAATACATACCGTTTGTTGAAAACCTGTGTTTCCGGCGAATTAAGGTATTTGGGCTGTGTATTGTCCAGGACCCTGCCGCCAAAACCAATTATCCGTCCCCGGACATCACTTATTGGAAACATAATCCGGTTACGAAAACGGTCGTAAACACCGTCGCCGGCAGTCCGGGCTGCACATAGTCCTGATTTTAGCAGTATATCCAGCGCGATACCCCTGGCACTGAATGTTAATGATAGTTTATCCCATAACGGAGGTGCAAACCCCAGTTTAAAAAAATCAATCCATTCAGCCGTTATCCCTCGGCTTGCCAAATATTCCCGCGCCGGCTTGCCAAAATTTGTCTTGGTAAGGCAGGCATGAAAAAAATCTCGTGCCAACTCATTAACCTGATATATCCGGACAAGTTCCTGGTCGCGGGCTTGTTCGCGCGGTGACTTTTCCTTTTCGGGCAGCGGGACATTCAGTTTATGAGCCAGCAATTTTACTGCTTCAAAAAAAGTAATGTTTTCAACCCTCATAAGAAAATTAAAAACATTGCCGCCGGCCTGACAACCAAAGCAATAAAAAAAACCTTTGTCCGGAGTAACCGAAAATGAGGGGGTTTTCTCATTGTGAAAAGGGCAACAACCCCAATAATTTTTTCCTTTCTTTTTTAAAGAAACATAGTCGGAGATAATACTGACAATATCGCTTTCGGAACGCAATCTATCGATAAAGTCATCGAAAACCGCATCTTTCATATGAACTCACCTTATCCAGGTAAATAAGTAGATTATTCTGCTGTGTTAACTTCGTCGATATGCAAATAGTTCCAATGTTTGACTTAATTCTACACTCAGAATAATATTCCTGCCAAAAGATCACAATTGACTTTGACTTTTCTGTAGTCAACAGTAAGACTTTTCTTAGCATCTTTGAATTTAATAATTATTATTCAATACAGATGACAAAATTCCTCTTTTGCGCTTGACAAATCTAATAATATTTGTTCAAGAGAAAAGGCAGAGCACAATTGCTCTGCCTCTTTTGGCCCTCACCAGGCAGCGGGAATAAATAATTTTTCAAATTGTTTAATGGCGTACAAGTCAGTCAGGCCGGCAATATAATCAATAACCACGGTCTGCAAATCCCAGCGTTCTTCCCGCTCTAAAAATTCCTCCGGCAAACTCCTAGGATTACTTATGTAGTATTCAAAAAGTTTGCAGATAATATATTTGGCTTTTTTTCGATCAGGCTCCAGTTCAGCCGAATGATATATCTTATTGAACATAAAGGTACGGAATTCATCCATGGCGGCTTTCACCTTGTCCGACATGAAAATATCGTTTTTG
>JAEZQV010000195.1 GCA_023441125.1 Bacillota bacterium | reverse complement strand
GTCCATCGAATTCCTGGAACGTAAACAGGCGTCTGCGAGTGACGCCGGGAATATAGATATAAATTCGTTCGGCAAAGATGTCTTCCCTGATGAGGAAATACCGTTTTAAAAGGGGGGTAAATGAATGGCTGTGAAACGCGAACGAGGCCGCAAACCCAAGAAAAAAGTTTGCAGCTTCTGTGTTGATAAAGTAACCGATATTGACTACAAAGATGTTCCCAAACTGCGCCGGTACACCACGGAGCGGGGTAAAATCCTGCCACGCCGTATTTCGGGCAATTGTGCCAAACATCAACGCCAGCTGACTTTAGCTGTTAAACGGGCACGCAATATCGCTTTGCTGCCGTTTACTGCGGAATAAGCGTATTAAAGAGTAAGAAACCCTGTTTTAGGGTAGCTTACTCTTTTTTTTGTCAATAAAAGGTATTTTCTGGACGATATGGAATATATATCCTTACAAAGCGCTGCGTAGGAAAAAGTTAGGCTGGCGTAATATATGGTTCGGCAGAAAGGTCTGACAGGCTGGAACCAACAGGAGGAGTAAGTCTGTGCAGTATTGTAAGCAAGCTGCTCGTTTTGACAGCAGGGAGGAGCTGCAGTATCAAGCTTTTTTTGCAGCTATTCTTGAGCAGGCGCCGCTGGGAATCGCTATGTTTGATACAACGTTAGGCTGTATTCTGGTGAATCATTGGTTGGCCGGCCGGCTGAATACCAGTCCGGATACCATAATCGGCTGTACAATCACCGAAATTTTTGCGCCGCAAATGGGCGGTGCCTACAGTGACCACCTCGCCGCCATATGCCGGCATACCCTGGCGACGGGGGAGCTTTATTCGGCCAGCGCCTGGCTGCCGTCGGTGGGCCTGCCCCATTATGAGTGGACATTAAAGCGCATTGTGGTGAGTGGCCGCGCAGCCGGCCTGCTGTTAACCATTATGGATGTGTCGCGGTATATGCCGCGCCTGCAGGAAAGAGAGAAGTCCCGGCAGCTGGAGTATACTGTCGGCGAATACACGGACGCGCTCAAACTGGCTAACAAGCGATTCCATACCGTCTTTAACACCAGTCCCGGGATCATGGCGATTCTTGACCGACAAGGCTCGATTATTGATGTGAACAATAGTTTTGTAACCATAACAGGCTGGAGCAGAAATGAGGCTGCCGGGCATACTGTCAGCGAACTTACCCTTGTATCACCGGAGACCGAGGCAGACAGCAGACATGCCTTCTGGCAGGACCGGCGCATCCTCAACCGGGAGATCGTGTTTTATACCAAGGACGGGCAGCCGCGGACCGGGCTCATGGCGGCTACCGAGATCGTATTAAATGAAAAAGTGCATATGCTGATAAACATTGACGACATTACCGAAATTAAAACGCTGCAAAAGGAAATGCTGACCCTGGACCGGATGAATCTGGTTGGGCAGATGGCCGCCGGCATTAGCCACGAAGTAAGGAATCCTTTGACTACGGTCCGGGGTTTCTTGCAGATGCTGATGAAAAAGGAGGGCTGCCAGCTATACCGGGACCATTTTGAACTGATGATCAGCGAACTGGACAGGGCCAATACCATTATCTCCGAGTTTTTATCGGTGGCGAAAAGCAAACAGTCCTGCTATCAGGACATGGACCTGAATCAAATCATCCAAACCATGGAGCCGCTGCTGATCACCAACGGCATTGTTACCGGCAAGTCGGTCGTAGTGGAGCTTGGACCTGTCCGTCGCCGCAATGTAAACGAGAAAGAAATCCGCCAGCTGCTTTTAAACCTGGTCCGCAACGGCTTGGAGGCTATGCCGCAGGCCGGGGTTGTCACCGTCAGGACCTATGAGGAAATGGACCGGGTGGTATTGGCGGTGCAGGATGAAGGCCCCGGTTTTCCGCCGCATATCCTGGAACGTCTCGGCCGGCCGTTTCTAACCAGCAAAGTTAACGGTACAGGCTTAGGCTTATCGGTATGTTACGGCATTGCTGAGCGGCACCAGGCTACCATTGAAGTACAGTCCACGATAACCGGCACAACGGTTTTGGTAAAATTTTAAGAAGGCAGTATTTGCACTCTGGTAGTTGCCAACAGCAGAATATGCTATTATACTTAAATAAATATTACCGGTATTTCCCCTGGCCCATGCCAGGGTTTTATACTATTTTCCCAGTCAGGAAAAGCAGGAAATAACCGTGGCTCGTTAGAATATAACAGGATGGACTAAGGAGGCGGTTACGTGTTCTCCCAGGAATCAGATATCTTGCGCAGACTGAGGTTAATCGAGGGATTGAAAGCCGATCTTTTGACCGAAGTGGGCAAACTATACCAGGCCATGGTCCGCAATAACCGCCAGGCTATTGGTGAGGCGCTGGCCCAGGTAATTATTCTGGTCTTTGTTCTCGGCCGGCGGCTGGGTTTCGATTTTTCTGAAATGGATGAGATGGTAAATACCAGGCTTGGGCACAATATAGACCAGGAGCCTGAAGTTGAACGTTGGTTCGGGGACATGAGCGAGTATCGCCGCTTTCTCCGCCAGAAGAGGTGAAGTATGCAAAAAAGTCCGGTTAGACCGGTGGTTGAAGGTGGCGTACTGACTGCCGTTGCCATTATCTTTGCTTTTATCAGTACCTACGTGCCTGTACTTGGTGCTTTTGTCAGTTTGCTCTGGCCTGTCCCCATTGTGCTCTTGGGTGTGCGGCACGGCTACAAATGGAGTATAATGGCAGTAGTGGCCGCCGGCATTATCATTGCGCTCCTGATGCATCCGCTTAATGCTGTTTTGGTCGTTGTGGGCTCCGGGTTAATTGGCATTGTGCTCGGCTACGCCATCCGGCAGGGATTTCCTCCTGCCAAAACGCTTCTATTCGGGACTGGGGCCTCGCTGATTTCCAAGGCTGCTGTGATTGCCATCAGTGCTGTCGTCATGGGCTATAATCCCCTTAATTTGCAAACCGAAGCTATGACTAAAGGCCTTGAGCAGGCTATAGAATTTTACCGAGGCATGGGCATGAAAGCAGAGGATTTAGCCGTAATGGAAGCAAGTATGCGCCCGATGATTGCCATGATGAAAATTATTCTGCCAGCCGTTTTTGCCTTCGCAGCCATTTTTGATACCTTTCTAAATTTTCTGGTGGCCAAGCTCGTCTTGGCTAAGCTTGGTCAGCCTATTGAGTCCTTTCCACCCTTTCGGCGCTGGACCATGCCGCGTCTGACTATCTATGCATTGGCCGTAGGCATGGTGGCCGTTTATTGGGGCCATAGCCGTGAGATTGAGCTGTTATACAATTCAGGCATGAATCTCCAGGTATTTACCGCCATGCTGCTCTTTGTCCAGGGTCTGGCTGTGTTTTACTTTCTTGCCGATAAATACAATTTGTCAAGAATAGTCCGGAGTATTATACTGTTCTTGATATTTTCTAACGGTATTTTCATGCAGGCGCTGATTATCGGCGGTGCATTTGATCTCATTTTCGATTATCGTCAACTGCGTGCTTCGCGTTTGGAGTAACAGGAGGAATTAACATGCCTCAAGGACCGTCATTTTGGTTTGACACCCGCATCTATCTGGCAGTAACGGCAGCCTTTTTGCTGATTATTGGCTACTACAACCCTTATGCCGCCATACTCGGCGCCATCTTGCTGTATGCGCTGTATTTGTACGGGCGGGAACGCTATATTATGCGGCAAAACGAAGTGAATAACTACCTGGAAACCGTGGGCCGCTGCGTAGACAAGGCGGCTGCCCAGGCCTTCAGCAATTTGCCGCTGGCGGTGGTGATCGTGGATAAGACCGGCATCATCTACTGGCGCAACAGCCTGTTCGCCCAATGGGTGACTGAGCCGGCCGACCCCGGCCAGTCGCTGCTGAAAATATGGCCGACGCTGCCGCTGGATACTATGACCGGCAAAGAGGGGCAGATAAAACTGGATACCGGCAAGAACCATTACGACATTGTCCACCGGCCGGTGGAACAGGGATTAATGGTGCTGTATATAACGGATGTGACCGGGATTGAGTCCGACCGGGCGGCCAGCTGCCGGATTCAGACCGTACTGGCCTACATCCAGATCGACAACTACGATGATGTCTTAACCGGCCTGACGGAAAGCCAGCGCACGGCGATTTTAGGCGAGGTTAACCGGATGCTGGCCGAGTGGATAACCGAAATGGACGGCCATCTGAAGAAATACACCGAAGACACTTATATTGCCGTATTGAACCGCTGCGCCCTGGACCGGCTCATGACCGGCGACAAATTTGAAATCCTGGACCGCATCCGCGGCATCCATGCCGGCAACAAAATTCCGGTAACCCTGAGTATTGGCGCGGCCACCGGCGAAAGCTCCATTGCCGAGCTGGGCCAGCGTGCCCAGGCCGGGCTTGATTTGGCCTTGAGCCGCGGCGGTGATCAGGCGGCCGTGAATATTAGCGGCAAAGTCCAGTTCTTTGGCGGGAAAGCCAAAGCGGTGGAGAAAAACACCCGGGTCAAGGCCCGGATTGTGGCGCAGGCTATCCGGGAACTGATTGAGCAAGCCGAAAGTATTGTCATTATGGGTCACACCGGCGAAGACTTTGACAGCCTGGGCGCCGCGCTGGGCGTAGCCAAGATGGTGCGGCATATGGGCAAGCAGGTCCATGTTGTTGTCAGTCAGCCCGGTGTAGCCGTTGATAAATTATCCGAACTGCTGCTTGATTACGAAGAATACCGGGAGTTGTTTATTTCGCCCATGCAGGCGGCCTTGCTGGTTAGTGCCAAGACGCTGGTATTCATCGTCGATACCCACCGCCCCGAACTGGCGGCGGCGCCGGATGTGCTGGTTAAAGCCGAACGGACGGTAATTATTGACCATCACCGCCGGGCGGAGACCATCATTGCCAATACCCTGCTGATTTATCTTGAACCGTCGGCCTCCTCCACCAGTGAGCTGGTTACCGAACTGCTCGGTTATTTTGATGAAAAAATTGATTTAAACCGGCTGGAAGCATCAGCCTTATATGCCGGCATTGTCGTGGATACCAAGAATTTCGCCGTGCAGACCGGGGTACGCACCTTCGAGGCGGCCTCCTATCTGCGGCGGGCCGGGGCCGACCCGACGCTGGTCAGGCATCTGTTCCGCGTTGACTTTGAGACCGTAAAGAATCATGCGGCGATTATTGACAATACCGAAATGCCGTATGACGGCGTAGTCATTGCCATCTGTCCGGCTGATGTAAAAAACCCACAGATCGCAGCTGCGCAAACGGCCGATATGATGTTAAATATCGAAGGGGTGCGCGTCAGCTTTGTACTGTTTAAGGCTGATGACAGTATTGGCGTCAGCGCCAGGTCGCACGGCGATATCAACGTCCAGGTCATTATGGAACAGCTAGGCGGCGGCGGCCACCAGTCGGTAGCCGGCGCCAAGGTAAAAAACGCTACCATCGAGCAGGTGAAAGCCCGCATTATTGAGATAATTGATAGCTACATAAAGGAGAGTGGATCGCATGAAGGTAATTCTGCAGCAAGAAGTGAAAAAACTCGGTAAAAAAGGTGATATAATTGAGGTGTCGGAAGGCTATGCCCGCAACTACCTCCTGCCGCAAAAGCTGGCCATTTTGGCCACTGCCAATAATGTAAACACGGCTAACCTGCAAAAGGCGTCCGAGGAGCGCAAAAAGGAGCGTCTCCTGGATGAAGCCAAGCTGCTGGGGGCCCAAATGGCCAAAGTCACCGTCACCATCCCGGTGAAAATGGGGGAAGGCGGCCGTTTGTTCGGCTCGGTAACGGCGAAAGATATTGCCGATGCCCTGGCCAAAGAACACAAACTTGAGCTGGATAAGCGCAAAATTGAATTGAAAGACGCTTTAAAATCCTTAGGAACCTTTACTGTTCCGATCAAATTGCATCCCGAAGTCAGTACCCAGATTCAGGTTATCCTTTCCGCTGAATAAAACCCGAACATAGAAAGGTACTATTATGAAAGATTTTTTTAACAAACTGGTACGTAGTGGCAGCGGCGAGCGCTCTGTCAGCGGTCGCGGCAATCAGGAAGATCAGCTTAAACGCCAGGTAGCCGCCTTGTACGGTTTGTACACCGGTGTCCTTGGAGCCGAAAAAGTCGTACTCAAAGCAGGCAAACTGGGAGCGCTGGAACTTATGCGTTCGAGCAGCCTGCCGGAACGGGTACTGGCGCTCCAAAAACTGGTGTTTGAAGATCCCACCATCGAACAATTGCCGGCCGTGCAGGATATTCCGGGCATTCTGGCTGAGATTGAAGATGAACTGGCCGATTTGTGCGCCCGCCGGACGGTGGAGGATCGTCTGGAAAAGAAAATCGCCGAAAAGATGGAAGAACGCCATCAGGAATACATGCAGGAAATCCGTAATCAGGTTATTAAAGAAGAAAGCCCGGCCAATGCCGAGAATCCGCAAACGCTGAAAAAGTATGCCCTGTTGGAAAAACTGGAAACCCGCAAACTGACCCGCTCGGCCATGGAAATATTGCGGCCGGCCAGCCTGGACGAGATTGTCGGCCAGGAACGGGCGGTAGAGGCTCTTCGGGCCAAGCTGGCTTCGCCTTACCCGCAGCATCTTATTCTCTACGGACCGCCGGGAGAAGGCAAAACCACGGCCGCCAGGCTGGTCCTGGAAGAAGCCAAGAAGCTGAAAGGCACGCCCTTTGCCCAGGATGCTCCCTTTGTGGAGGTCGACGGCACAACGCTGCGCTGGGACCCGCGGGATGTGACCAATCCGCTGTTAGGCTCGGTGCATGACCCCATCTATCAGGGGGCGCGCCGCGACCTGGCTGAAAGCGGCGTGCCTGAGCCCAAACCCGGTTTAGCGACCGATGCGCATGGCGGTATTTTGTTTATTGATGAAATTGGTGAAATGGACCCCATGCTGCAAAACAAGCTGTTAAAAGTGCTGGAAGACAAACGGGTGTTTTTTGATTCCGCCTACTATGACCCGTCTGATGCCAGCGTGCCCAAATATATTAAAAAGCTCTTTGAAGAAGGGGCGCCGGCCGATTTTATCCTGATTGGCGCCACCACGCGCGAGGCTGTCGATATTATGCCTGCCGTCCGCTCGCGTTGTGCCGAAATCTACTTTGAACCGCTGACCCCCAGGCATATTGAAGAGATTGTCTACAACGCCGCTGTTAAACTGGCGGTCACTATCGATCCGGAAGTGCCGCGCCTGATCAGCGACTATACCATTGAAGGCCGTAAAGCCGTCAATATTCTATCCGATGCGTAT
>JAEZQV010000170.1 GCA_023441125.1 Bacillota bacterium | reverse complement strand
GCGCCAGGCAGCCAGATTGCTCGGCCGTTTGGCGGCAATCACGGGTGAAGTTATCAAGGGCGACCAACGGGGCAGCACGCTGGGATTTCCGACGGCCAATCTGGCCATTCCCCAGGGTTTGCTTGTGCCGGCTGACGGCGTGTATGCCGTATATGCCATTGATGAAATGGGCATAAAACATAATGGGGTTGCCAATATCGGCAATAATCCCACCTTTACCCGGCAAACCCGCCGTATTGAAATTCATATCCTCGATTTTGACCGCTCCATTTATGGCCTGCCGCTGACAGTGGAATTTATTGACCGCATTCGTGGCGAGATCGCTTTCAGTTCGGTTGAGCAGCTTAAACACCAGATGGCGGCAGATATCAATTTTGCCCGAAATTATTATTTTTAGTCAGTAGATGATTTACATGGCTTAAGTTTTATGTTAAAATATTTTTTAGTGATTACATCACATATCAACCGTAGCGAGGATATCCGAGTCTCCGGCGGTGTCTTGGCTAATGGGGATAAGCAAGTTTAAAAGGAGGTGAACCATCGTGTTGACACCTGAAAACAAACAAAAACTTATTGAGAAATACCGTGTACATTTAAATGATACCGGCTCTCCGGAAGTTCAGATTGCGATACTTACTGAACGGATTAATTATCTTACCGAGCACTTAAGAGAGCATAAGAAAGACCATCATTCTCGCCGCGGTCTCCTAAAAATGGTTGGTCAGCGCAGAGGTCTCTTGAACTATCTGCGTGAGAATGATATTGAACGTTACCGTTCGATACTGGAAAAACTCAACCTGCGTAAGTAAAAAAGCGGATTTTCCGCTTTTTTTATTTATTTTCCAGGTTAAAGAAAAATAAAAAAGGGAATAATAAGAAAAATGTCGAACAGTTAATCTTTGCTAAGAGAAAAGGGGTTTAACAGAGGAGGAAAACAAAATATGGGTAAATTCCAGATGGAGCTAGGTGGCCGTACCTTGATTATTGAATCGGGGAAACTGGCCAAACAAGCTAGCGGGGCTGTACTGGTGCGTTATGGCGATACCGCTGTACTGGTAACGGCAACGCAATCGGCTGAACCGCGTATGGGAATTGACTTTTTTCCCTTAACAGTCGATTATGAAGAGCGTTTATACTCAGTCGGAAAAATTCCCGGCGGTTTTATTAAGCGGGAAGGCCGCCCCAGTGAAGCGGCTATTCTAGCTGGTCGTTTGATCGACCGGCCTATTCGACCGCTGTTTGCCGACGGGCTGCGTAATGATGTTCATGTAGTCGCTACTGTTATGTCAGTAGATCAAAATAACCCGCCCGATATACCGGCTATGATTGGCGCATCCTGCGCGTTGGGTGTTTCGGACATCAATTTTAACGGACCAATCGGCGGTGTACGTGTTGGCCTGCTTAACAATGAATTTATTTTAAATCCAACCGTTGAGCAACAGGAAAACAGTGATCTGAACCTGGTCGTAGCCGGCACGAAGGATGCCATTTTGATGGTTGAAGCCGGGGCCAAAGAATTATCGGAAGCCACCATGCTGGAGGCCATTCTATTTGGTCATGAAGCGATCAAAGAAATTGTTGCTTTCCAGGAGAGCATTATTGCACAAATTGGCAAAACCAAAAAAGCAAAACCGTTGTATGAAGTCCCCGCAGACATTGATGCCGCTATGCGGGAGTACATAACCGGGAACTTGAAAACGGCAGTAGCCAATTCGGATAAACTGCAGCGCGAAGAAAATATTAAACAGGTTAAAGAGGAAGCGGTAGAGCATTTTCTGGCTTTATATCCTGAGAACGAAAAGGACATCAGTTACATGTTCCAAAAAGTTCTCAAGGAAATTGTCCGGAAAATGATCACGGTGGATAAAATCCGCCCGGACGGCCGCCAAATCGAAGAAGTACGGCCCATTACCTGCGAGGTGGGTCTACTGGCCCGCACCCATGGCTCCGGTTTATTTACCCGCGGTCAGACGCAGGTGCTGACGGTTACCACCCTGGGGGCAATCGGGGACGAGCAGATTCTCGACGGTCTCGGCGTTGAAGAGTCCAAGCGCTATATGCATCATTATAACTTCCCTTCCTTTAGCGTAGGCGAGACCAGACCGTCGCGGGGACCCGGCCGGCGTGAAATCGGCCACGGCGCCTTGGCGGAAAGGGCATTATTGGCAGTTATTCCTTCCGAGACGGAATTCCCGTATACCATCCGCTTAGTGTCCGAAGTGCTGGAGTCTAACGGCTCGACCTCCATGGGCAGCGTCTGCGGCAGCACGTTATCCTTAATGGACGCCGGCGTACCCATTAAGGCCCCGGTTTCCGGCGTTGCCATGGGGCTGGTTAAAGATGGTGACCATTATACAATTCTGACAGATATTCAAGGCATGGAAGATGCCCTTGGCGATATGGACTTTAAAGTAGCCGGTACTGCCCAGGGTGTAACCGCCATGCAGATGGATATGAAAATATCCGGCATTACCAAAGAAATATTTGAAGCGGCCCTCGCCCAGGCCAGACGCGGCCGGATGCATATCATGGGTAAAATGCTGGAAGCCATCAGCGAGCCGCGCAAAGAACTTTCGCCGTTTGCCCCGCGGATTATTACGATGGAGATTGATCCGGACAAAATCCGCGACGTAATTGGACCAGGCGGTAAGACGATCAAGAAGATTATTGAAGAAACCGGTGTAACTATCGACATTGAGGATGACGGCAAAGTATTTATTGCCGCCGTTGATGTGGAAGCCGGTCAGAAAGCCGTCCGCATTATTGAAACACTGGTACGCGATGTAGAAGTGGGCGGTACGTATACGGGGAAAGTTACCCGCCTCATGAATTTTGGTGCGTTTGTCGAGATATTGCCAGGCAAGGAAGGCCTTGTCCATATCTCACAACTCGCCCGCGAACGGGTTGCCAAAGTCGAAGATGTGGTTAAACCAGGCGATGAAATTATGGTCAAGGTAACTGAAATTGACCGTCAGGGCCGGATTAATTTATCGCGTAAGGAATTGTTAAAAGCCGAAGCAAAGGACAATAGCCCGGAAGGTTCGACCGGCAAATAGAAAATCAGCTTTTAAAGACTTGGCCCAAGCCAAGTCTTTTAGTTTGTGCATTCATAAATAACTGCCAGCCTTAATACACTGTAATACGTGCAAGTAGCAGGGCGGGAGTTGATACGGGTGCAATGTAAGATCGTAGTTGTAGGTAAGATTCGGTATTGGTACGTTTACTTTGCCGTCGGTGTTTTTTTGACAGTTGCCATGTTATCAGGCAATTTGCAGCCCCTTGTTGCGACTACCCAGCTATCCTCAGTGCCGCCGCCGGTGTTTCAGGGCAATTCCGCCAAACCGCAGGTTGCTTTGGCCTGCAATGTGTTTTGGGGGGAAGAGTACCTGCCGGCTATGCTCAAAACACTGGATGAAAATGACGTCCGCATTACCTTTTTTATCGGTGGCAGCTGGGCGAATAAATATCCTGAAATACTCAAGGATTTTGCTAATAGGGGGCACGAACTGGGCAATCACACCTATAGTCACCCCCATCCCAATAATCTGAGCAAAGAACAAAACAAAGAGCAGATAACAAAAACGGAAGAGTTGGTATTTACTCATACCGGTCTGCGCACCAATCTCTATGCACCACCCTATGGAGAATATAATAATACGGTATTGTTAGCGGCACAGGAGTTAAATTACACTACCATCATGTGGAGTATCGATACCATTGACTGGAAGCGGCCGCCGCCGGAGGTACTTAAGGACCGGGTACTGAAAAAGCTGCATAACGGGGCGATTATTTTAATGCACCCAACTGCGCCGACAGCCCAGGCGCTTCCTAGCTTAATCGCCGAGATTAAAAACAGGGGCTATACGATTGTTAAAGTTAGTGATATAATAAAGTAACATAAATAGGCAGGCGAAAGCCTGCTTTTTTTATTGCAAAAATGGCGAGGATATGATATCATTGTTTACATAAAATTTCATAATGTAACTATTATGCTTGTCTGTTAGAAGGGAGGCCGATCATGAATAGGAGAACAACTTCCTGGCTAGTCATAGCGGTTTTCCTTATGACTGTTATGCTGCCGGTTACACCTGCCCATGCTTTTTCCGTATCCGACCTATTAGGACAACCTACCGGGTCTGCCGACTCCGGTAAGGCAACTGGTATGGATACCGGCAAAGGCCTGGTGAATATTTTAATGGGTTTGCTGTTAGGTAAATTTTTAGGAAATTCCGCCGGCACTCCTGCCACCGGAACTGACAAAGGCACTCCTGCCAGCGGTTTGACTGCTGCGGGCAAAGAGCTTGTCGGCTTTTACGCCGAATGGTGGGGGGAAGATACCTCATCCTATAATTCCCTGGTCAAAAATGCCGACGCAATAAAAACAATCGCGCCGTTCTGGGCCACTATGCAGGCTGATGGAACGGTAACCGACCGGGGCGGCAACGATCATCAGACAGTTGTGAAGACCGCTCAGCAGAAAAATACGTCAGTATTGCTGCTGGTAAACAATGCGAAGCAGGAAGGTGCTGCTGCGCCGCCTGTTCACACCGTATTGGCAAATCCGGCGCTTAGAAGCAAAGCGATAGATAATTTTGAGGCTTATATTAAAAAGTACAATCTTGATGGTATCAATGTTGACTTTGAGATGGTGCCGGCCGAAGACCGTGACAACCTGACGGCCTTTATGCGTGAGCTTTACGCCCGGCTTAAACCTCAGGGTTATGTAGTATCTATCGATGTCTTCCCCAAACAGGATGAGAACAACGATGTAGCTGCGGCTTACGACTACGCCGGACTGGCGCAGTATGCTGACAAAATCATGATTATGACCTATGACAATCATGGTATGTGGAGCGGGCCGGGGCCGATCGCCGACATCCGCTGGGTGGAAAACAGTATAAAATATGCGCTCAATTTCATTCCCAAAAACAAATTATACTTGGGTCTTGCCGCTTACGGCTATGACTGGTCAGCCAAAGGTACTCAATCTGTGGACTTTAAACAGATCACGGATTTAACGCAGCAATATGGCCAGAGCGCACAGTGGGACGCGACTTCCCAAGCCCCTTACTTTAGCTATACAACGTCAGAAGGGATTGCTCATACCGTTTGGTTTGAAAATAGCGAAAGCTTAAAGCACAAGCTGGCGCTCATAACCAAATATGATATAGCCGGCGCTGCCTTATGGAAGCTTGGCGAAGAGGACCCGGCTGTGTGGCCGGTATTTAGGGACAAGTTTGCCAAGTAAAATCAATAAAGGTTCAGGAGGTGTATCGTGCATAGCAAAAAAATAATGACTATAGTTATGCTTTGTGTTTTGGTGCTTACTGTATTCGGCGCAGTACAAGTCGGCCATGCGGCCCCTTTGGACAGCGTCATCAGCACGCTGGGTGCCTCTACTGTACCTTCGACTGATGGCAGTCCCGGCGGTTCGAATATTATAAGCAACCTGTTCAGTTTCCTGTTTGATAAAATTTTGGGACCGATCTTAAACATTTTTGACGGCGGCAAGCCGGCTACCACTTCACCGGACAATCCGGTAAAGGTGACGCCGCTGCCAGCTGACGGCACAGGCAATAGCAGTGCCCTGCGTGGCAAAGTAATTGTTGTGGACCCAGGCCATGGCGGCAGTAATCCTGGCGCCGTGGACAATGGTACCCGTGAATCGGATAATAACTTGGCTGTTGGCTTAAAATTGCGGGATAAACTGACAAGGGCCGGCGCGAAGGTAATCATGACCAGAGAAACCGACCGGACAGTTGCGCCGGAAGGAAACTCACTGGAGCAGGAACTGTCAGCCCGGGTTGATATGGCCGAAGCCAACAATGCCGATATCTTCGTGAGTGTCCATTCCAATTCGAACTCCGATCCCGCCATTTTCGGCGCCATGACTTTTTATCAAAATGGCAAGGCGTCTCAACTGGCCTCAGCAATTCAGAATGGTTTAGTAAGAGAAACGAACGCTGTGGATAAAGGTACTTCATCGGCTAATTATCATGTTCTGCGCGACACTACGATGCCTAGCGCCCTGGTGGAAATGGGTTTTGTGAGCAATGCCGGCGAAGCGCATAAACTCCAGGAGGACGGTTATCGCAACCAAATCGCGCAGGGTATTTTTAACGGGATCGTAACCTATTTTAACAAATAATTTTATATTTTTCTTAAAACAGAGATAAACGCGTAGGCGAATATCTCTGTTTTTTTCTTAAGCAAATTTAGGTATAATAAGGAATATACTTATCTTGACAACTGTATTTCATGACAATGACGATGTAAAGGAGAAATTATGTACCAAAAATCAGTACTACCAAACGGAATTCGCGTTGTTTCTGAGACCATTCCTTATGTAAAATCAGTAACCTTAGGGGTTTGGATCGCTACCGGTTCCCGGTTCGAAGCAGATCATAACCACGGAGTATCCCATTTCATTGAGCACCTGATGTTTAAAGGAACTACCCGGCGTACCGCAAAAGATATAGCCGAAACGGTGGATGCAGTTGGCGGGCAGCTCAATGCATTTACTGCCAAAGAGTGTACTTGCTATTATTTAAAAGTGTTAGATTCGCATGCTGACTTGGCGATGGATATTCTAAGTGATATGCTGCTGGCATCCAAATTTTTGGACGAGGATATAGAACGCGAACGGCAGGTAGTGCTCGAAGAAGTACACATGTATGAGGACTCTCCCGATGAGTTGGTGCACGATATCCACCTGGATCGTATCTGGCCTAATCATCCATTGGGCAGAAATATCCTGGGGACCCTTCAATCCATAGAAAAATTCAACAGTGAATTGGTCAAAGAATATTACCGGGACTTTTACACGCCGGATAACATGGTCATTGCGGCTGCGGGCAACATAACCCATGAAGATTTGATCAAACTGGCTGAGCGTTATTTTAGCAAACATCAAGGGAAAAAGAAAACGATAGGCATCGCTTCTCCCGTTTATACACAAGCCCAGACCATCATTAACAAAGATATCGAACAAATCCATGTTTGTCTGGGAACTATGAGTGTGCCGCAAGATCATCCTGATCTATATCCTGTGCATGTTATGAATAACATTTTAGGCGGCGGCATAAGTTCCCGGTTATTCCAAAGTATTCGGGAAGAAAAAGGGCTGGCCTACTCCATCTACTCTTACCAGAATAATTATCGCGATTCAGGCTTGCTGACTATTTATGCCGGCACCCGCCCTAATAACATAAATCAGGTGTTGAATTTAATCATGGAAAACCTGCAGGCGCTTAAAACGCGGGGTATCGCTGAGCAGGAACTCATTAAGTCCAAAGAGCAAATCAAGGGAAGCCTGTTGCTGGGTCTTGAGAGTTCAAGCAGCCGTATGTCCCGGATTGGTAAAATGGAAGTGACGCTGGGCAAATTTGTCCCGCTGGAGGAAGTTGTCGCAAAAATTGATCGGGTTACACTAACCCAGGTCAATCAGATGCTGCAGCAGATGTTTACTACGGAAAAGATGTGTTTAACTGCTTTAGGGCCGGTTGATTCGGCAAATATCAGCACAAATCTTAGCATTTAGAAGGGAGACAATATGGGCAGGGGTTTTGCAGTAATCAGAGATTATAAAGGTTCTGAGATCGTTTTACCAAAGCGCAAAACGGCGTTAAGCGCCGGCTACGATATTACTACGGCTGAGGATATCGAGCTGCTGCCGGGCAAGGTTACCCTGATACCTACCGGCATCAAAGCCTATATGGAGCAGGATGAATATTTAGGTATTCATATGCGGTCCGGGCTGGCTGTTAAGCACGGCCTGAGCTTAATTAACGGACAAGGGATAATTGACGCGGACTATTATAATAATCCTGATAACGAGGGACACATTTTAATCGCGGTGATGAATCATGGCGGCGAAACGGTGCAACTGCCGCGAGGCACTAGAATAGCGCAGGGGATTTTTTATAAATACCTGAAAACCGACGATGATTCAACTGACGGCATCCGCGCGGGCGGCTTGGGGAGTACCGGCCTGTAATTCATGAAGTCCCCCGGTATTTACACATAACTTATGCCAGATAGCCATATATATTGGTATAAGCGATAAAGGGGGACTACCATGCTTGCCTGGGCAATACTCATCCTGATTATCCTGGTTGTGATGGGATCGGTTTGGCTGCGGGTCTGCCGTTTGCGCGCCACCTTAGACAACCTGCCGCAGCTTGAGCCCAAACCATCACCTTTTTCTAATGCTGTTCAGGATTTGGTAGCAACTGCCGGTGGCGT
>JAEZQV010000133.1 GCA_023441125.1 Bacillota bacterium | reverse complement strand
GACAGAATCTGGTTAGCCGCTAAGCATTGCTTGAGCGGCCGGATAATCGGAATACCGCCCCCCACGCTGGCCTCAAACAGAAAATCAACGTGGCTTTTTTCGGCGGCGGCAAATAATTCGCGGCCGTATTTCGCCACCACATCCTTGTTGGCGGTGACAACATGCTTACCGGCGTTGAGGGCCGCCAGTATATAGTCTTTGGCCGGCGATTCGCCGCCCATGATTTCAGCAACAATTTTTATATCAGGATCGTTCACAATTTCGTCAATAGTTGTTACGATCTCCGCATCGGTAGCCGTAGCTCTGACTTTGCCGGGATTTCTTACCAATATCTTTTTAATAACGACCGGTGCGCCTACTTTATGCTCAATGTTGAGCGCATTTTTGGCCAGGATTTTAACAACCCCGGTACCCACCGTCCCCATTCCCAGTAAAGCGATTTGGATTGCATCCATAAATTTTCCTCCTAAGCCTGACCTAGCACTTCCAACCTCTTTACACCGTCCACCATTCTTAATTTGTCAAGCATAGCCTCCAAATCAATCGCCAGATCGGCTGTTTCGATGGATATCGTAGCATTGGCGACTCCCTGCAGGGGAATACCCTGATTGATGGTTAAAACACTGCCGCGTTCATTGGCGACGGTATTTAATACCCTGGATAACACGCCGGATTTGTGTTCAAGCAGTAAAGCAATCGTAACAATCTTTTCCTTGCTGGCTTCGTAAAACGGAAATACATAGTCCTTATATTTATAATAGGCGCTACGGCTTAATTCCATTTTTTCGACTGCTTCATTAATTGTTCTTGCTTCGCCACGTTTTAATAATTCTTTGACTTTGATAGTTTTTTTGATGGCCTCAGGTAATATTTCCTCCCGGACCAGGTAAAAAACAGCTTTTTGGCCTGTAACCATATTTCCCCTCCTCGGTACTGCTGTTGCGGATGGATATCTGTATATGGTAGACATTATATCATCAAATCGGCGGGGATTACAAGCAAAAATGCGAAAAAAATAGTCAGTCGTTTACAGACTGACTGCAAAATTCTTGAAAAGCGCAGTTTTCTTAAAAAATGATACATATTAATCCGCCACTGCCTTCGTTAACGATCTTCTGCAGTGTATCTTTAAGTTTCATTTGTGCATTTTCCGGCATACTTGTTAATTTGTTTTGAATGCCTTCGCGTACCAGTTCATTCAAAGATTTGCCAAATAGATTCGTACGCCAGATTTTTTCCGGTTCGCCTTCAAATTCACGCATTAAATATTGAATAAGCTCTTCACTTTGCTTTTCAGTGCCAATAATCGGTGAAATCTCTGCTTGTACGTCGGTACGGATAATATGTAAAGATGGTGCCGAAGCTTTTAATTTTACGCCGAAGCGGTTGCCGGTCCGGATAATTTCCGGCTCCTCCAGAACCATCTCATCCAATTGCGGCGCCACAATGCCATAGCCGGATTGTTCGACTTCTTCCAGTGCGGCCGATATTTTATCGTACTGGCGTTTGGCAACTGACAGGTCCCGCATCAGGCGTAACAGATGGTGCTCGCCGGTAATGGTAAAGCCGGTGAGTTCTTCCAAAACACTGTAAAACAGATCGGCGCGGGCCGTCATTTCAATTACGGCGATGCCGCTGCCCAGGTCCATGTCGTGCAGAATTACATCGGCGACAAAGTCATACCCTGACAAGTCGTCGATGGCTCGGTCAATGTCGCGCAGCCGGCGGATGTATTGGACAACATCGCTGACAGCTCCTTCAAATTTCTGACGAAGCCAGTGATCTTTCTCAAGTTCTTCCACCCATTTGGGCAGCGTAATATTGACTTCTTTAACAGGAAATTCATAAAGTACTTCCTGTAAGATACCATAGATGTCATCATGCGACAGTTGGGCGCAGTCTACCGGAATAACCGGTACATCATAGTTGCCTTCCAGCTTGGCTACCAGTTCGCGGGTCTCCTTGGAATTCGGTTTACCCGTATTTAAAATGACCAGGAACGGTTTTTGCAACTCTTTGAGTTCACTGATAACGCGGTCTTCGGCCGGAATATACTTTTCCCGGGGCAGATCGGTAACCGTTCCGTCAGTGGTGATCACCAGACCAATTGTCGAATGTTCGGTAATCACCTTGCGGGTGCCGACTTCGGCAGCTTCCTGGAACGGAATTTCATTTTCGAACCAGGGTGTGAGCACCATCCGGGGGCCTTCTGCTTCGGCATAGCCTAAGGCACCGTCTACGGTATAGCCAACACAATCTACAACCCGCACTCGGACATTAACATTATCTTTTACATTAATTTCGACTGCCTCGTTCGGAATGAATTTTGGCTCTGTTGTCATGATGGTTTTGCCGCCGGCGCTTTGCGGCAGCTCGTCCTTAGCGCGTTCCTTATCATAAGGATCGGTGATGTTGGGCAGCACCATGGTTTCCATGAAGCGCTTAATAAAGGTTGATTTACCAGTGCGGACCGGACCGACTACACCAATATAAATATCTCCGCCGGTGCGTTCGGCAATATCTCTAAATAGGTCGAATTTTTCCATCTGGCGTCTCCCTCCCTGATTACGGTAATTATCATTATAAATATATGACAGGCCGTTCCAAATATTACAAAATATAAAAAAGTATGGTAACTAAAAAGTAACTACACCTTACTTTATTAGCCACCATACTTTTTTATGCCAAGTTTATTTAGTTCCAATGTAAATAATTACAGGCTACTTCCTCCACTTCATGGGTGCGGCTGCGGGTCATAAGTTCGAGAACGGCGTCCCGGGGAGACTTATTCTGATACAAAACCTGATAAAGCTGCTCGGTTATCGGCATAGCCACCTGATGTCTGGCCGACAGTTGATAGGCTGCTTTGGTAGCTCTGATGCCTTCCACCACCATGGCGGTTTCCGCCTGAATTTCACTTACTGTTTTACCGGCAGCCAGCAGCAGGCCGGCCCGCCGGTTGCGGCTGTGGACACTTGTGCAGGTGGCAATAAGGTCACCAATGCCTGCCAGGCCGGCAAAGGTGAGCGGCGCGGCGCCCATCGCCATGCCCAAACGGGTAATTTCGGCCAATCCCCGGGTCATGAGGGCTGATTTGGCGTTGTCGCCAAAGCCCAGTCCTTCCGCAATTCCCGCTCCCAGCGCAATTATATTTTTTAGTGCGCCGGCCAGTTCTACGCCGACAATGTCCGGGTTGGTATAAACACGGAAATTGGGCAGCATAAAAGTGTCCTGAACCGTTTCGGCAACCTGGCGGGATTGGGCTGCCGCCACGGTGGCTGTCGGCTGACTTAAGGCCACTTCCTCGGCGTGATTGGGCCCTGAGAGAACCGCAACTTGTTCGGTGGCGATAGGCAGTTCTTCACTGATAATTTCCGACATGCGTTTTACTGTTGTTAGTTCCAGGCCTTTGGCGGCGTTTACCACAATGGTATCGGCGCCGACCAGCGGCGCCAATTGTCCCGCCATTTCCCGTACCGCGTGGGACGGCGTGACCAGAACGATAAGCCGGCAGCCACCGGCTGCTTGGGACAAATTACTGGTGACGGTTACTGTTGACGGTAACAAATACCCTGGCAGATAGCCGGGGTTTTCCCGGGTCGCCGCCAGGCGTTCCGCTAATTGGGGCGAACGGACCCACAGGGCCACTGACGGGTGCTTCTGTCCCAGAACTCCGGCCAGGGCTGTGCCCCAACTGCCGGCTCCAATGACTGCGATTGACATTTGTAGGGGTCACTTCTCCTTCTCTGGGCCGGTATCTTTGGGTTTGCCGGCTTTGATTTTAGGCTCCTCGCCTTTTAACAAACGCTGAATGTTGGGATGGTGTCTGATGATTACAAATAAAGCGGCCAGTATACCAAAATAAAAAAACTCCTGCTCAGCCTTTAGGAGCCACATACTCACAGGTACCAGGGCGGCGGCCACAATCGAGGCCAGCGAAACATAACGGGTCAAGAATACGATGACTGCCCAGACGGTAAAGACAATCGCCGTGACCAGCGGGGCAATCATGGCGATTACCCCCAGGCCGGTAGCTACGCCCCTGCCGCCTTTAAACGTAAGGAAAACTGACCAGTTGTGGCCGGCAATGGCCCCGATGCCGCCGGCCACTTCGGCCAGTGCCGTGCCACCCAGGTAATGACCGATGAGTACTCCGGCGACGCCTTTGAGGGCATCTGTCAGAAAAACCCAAAAGGCCGGCCAGGGACCCAAAATACGATAGGCATTGGTTGCTCCGATGTTTTTACTGCCAAACTGACGTAGATCAATATTATAGATGCTCCGACCGATAATCAGCCCGTTAGGAATAGAGCCAATCAGGTAGCTGGCGGCAATAACCAGCACATACTCCATTCTCCCACTCCCCCAGTATTTACTCATCTTTTTCTTTGCGACCGCGCACCACCAGTTTGAGGGGTGTTCCTTCAAAGCCGAAGGCTTCGCGCAATTTATTCTCCAAGAAGCGCAAATAGGAAAAATGCATAATCTCGGGGTCATTGACAAAGAAAATGAAGGTTGGCGGTTTTACATCCGGTTGCGTAGTAAAGTAAATTTTAAGCCGTCGGCCGTGGTCTGACGGCGGCGGATTAATGGCTGTCGCATCTTCAATCACCTGATTCAGCACACTTGTGGCTACCCGCATAGTATGCTGGTCGGCTACGTATTTTACCAGCTCGGTGACTCGCTGTACCCGCTGTTTGGTAAGCGCCGATGTAAACAGTACCGGGGAATATTGCATAAAGCCTAGCTCTTCCCGGATGGTATCGGTAAATCGTAATGAGGTTTTGCCGTCCTTGTCAATTAAATCCCATTTGTTGACGACAATAATGCTGGCTTTACCGGCTTCGTGGGCGTAGCCGGCAATCTTTTTATCCTGCTCGGTTACGCCTTCTTCCGCATCAATTACCATGAGGACGACATCACAGCGGTCAACGGCCCGCAGGGAGCGGATCACACTGTAACGTTCGACCGGCATGTCAATTTTGGCTTTGCGCCGCATGCCGGCCGTGTCAATCAGGACGTAGGACTGTCCGTCTTTGCTGAAATGGGTGTCGATGGCATCGCGGGTGGTGCCGGGAATATCACTGACAATAACCCGGTCTTCACCGATAATGGCATTCACCAGGGAGGATTTGCCGACATTAGGGCGGCCAATCACCGCCACCTTGATTTGGTCGTTAGCTTCCGGTTCAATATGTTCCGGCGGCATGTTTTCAATCAGCCGGTCAAGCATATCGCCGATGTTGAGAGCATTTGTCGCCGAAATGGCAATCGGGTCGCCCAGACCTAAATTATAGAATTCATAAATATCGGCTTCATTTTTCATATTATCCACTTTATTGACCACCAGCAGCACCGGCTTTCTGGTGTTGCGCAAAATAACGGCCACTTCATTATCCGCTGAGGTAAGCCCGGTCTTGCCGTCGACGATGAACATGATGACGTCGGCTTCCTCAATCGCCAGTTTAGCCTGGTTGCGCATGGCCGTCAGAATTTTATCACTGGTTTCAAATTCAATTCCGCCGGTATCAATCATGGTAAAGTTGCGTCCCAGCCATTCGGCATCCATATAGATCCGGTCCCGGGTAACGCCTGGCATATCTTCCACAATGGATAAACGGTTCTTGCCAATATAATTGAATAACGTTGATTTGCCGACATTGGGGCGGCCAACAATTGCGACAATTGGTTTACTCATCGAATACCACCTTGTATTATTCTAATAATCTATTCCCTGCCGGGCCGGAATTCCGCTGGCGCTGGGATGCTTAAGCTCCTGCATTTCGGTGACCAGATGGGCAATGGCCTTGATTTCGTCAGGCGCGTAC
>JAEZQV010000316.1 GCA_023441125.1 Bacillota bacterium | reverse complement strand
ATTACCTGGTCAATATAACTAATGCAGCCTGGCCGGGTTGCTGCCACAAAATAGCATAAATCAAGCAAATGATCAATATTCCGCCAGGTCGGTAAGTCTTTGACGGCATCGGCGCCGGTAATAAAATAAAAGTCGGTATTGACACCATAACAGTCAATTAATGCCTTAACAGTGTCCACGGTATAAGACGGCCCGGACCGTTCGAGTTCAATACCCGACACGAAAAAATGAGGATTTGAGTAAGTAGCCATAACCGTCATAATATAACGGTGAATAGCTGGCGTTACCAGTGATTCCTGTTTATGCGGCGGGTTGCTGGCCGGAATAAACAAGACTTTATCAAGATCATATTCAATACGGACTGCTTCGGCCGTAACTAAATGTCCTACATGAATAGGATCAAAAGTTCCGCCCATAATACCGATTTTAGCTTTTGCGTGCACCATAATATTAATATCTGCCTCTCAGAAGTATCCAAAAAATTCAAACTTGTTACCATTATAGCAAATACCGGCCACTATGAAAAGTATTTCACGCCAGCCCGTCACTTTATTATGTACCCGATTACGGCAATAACAACGGCAATGACGGCAGCGGCCTGGAGATAGTCAATTGCATCATGTCGCCCTTTGGGTGTTTTAAGATAGTTTCTGACAGCATAATAGTAATCTGCCATTCTTGTTAACTTATTCATAATTACTAAGCCAGAATAAAAACAGGATAACTAACACTACAATTTTATATAATTTCTTATCCATAATTCAGATGAACTCCGGCTCGCCGCGCCTAGCGTATTTGCCCGGTACCATGAACAACATATTTTATACTGGTAAGTTCAGGCAGCCCCATGGGGCCTCTGGTATGCAGTTTTTGTGTGCTTATGCCAATTTCAGCGCCAAAACCGAATTCAAAGCCATCGGTAAAGCGTGTAGAGGCATTAACATAAACAGCCGCGGCATCGACCTCCTGTTGAAAACGCCGGGCGTTATTGTAGTCGCTGGTTACGATGGCTTCAGAGTGACGGGTACTATAGGCGGCAATATGCTCAAGCGCTTCGTCCAAACCGTTCACTACTTTTACGGCCAGGATCAAGGCTAAAAATTCTGCCGCCCAATCGGCTGCGGTTGCCGCTTTCACCGCCGGATGAAAGCGGCGGGTCTGTTCACAGCCGCGTAATTCAACTCCGGCCTGATGGTAACGTGCCAGCATCACCGGCAGAAACTCAGCCGCTACTGCCTGATGAACCAAGAGCGTTTCCATGGCATTGCACACGCCCGGCCGCGATACTTTCGCATTGAAAGCAATCTCCTGGGCCATAGCCAGGTCGGCGGTGGCATCCACAAAGGTATGGCAAACGCCGGTACCTGTTTCTATAACCGGGACAGTACTGTTTTCCACAACAGTCCGGATAAGGCCGGCTCCGCCCCGGGGGATGATTACATCCAGATACTGATTAAGCTTAAGCATAGCGGTCACGGCCTGACGGTCGGTGGTCTCCACCAGTTGAATCGCGCCAGCCGGAATACCGGCAGCATCAGCAGCACCGGCAATGATTGCCGTAACAGCCGCATTGGAGGCGATCGCTTCCGAGCCGCCACGCAAAATAACGGCATTACCCGCTTTCAGGCAAAGGCCGGCGGCATCCACCGTGACATTGGGCCGGGCTTCATAAATAATGCCGATAACGCCCAGAGGCACACGCACCTTAGTCAGACTGAGACCGTTAGGTCTTGTCCAGCCGCTTACTACTTCGCCAACCGGGTCCGGTAAGGCGGCGATCTGCCGGAGTCCGTCCGCCATGGCCTTTATTCTGGCCGGGTTAAGCAGCAGTCGGTCAATGAGCGGTTTTGGCATGCCGGCCTTCTCCGCCCGGTCAATATCTTGGTTATTGGCACTGATAATGCTAACCTGGTTCTCTTCCAAAGCAGCAGCCATAGCCAGCAGGGCTCCGTTTTTTACAGCCGTTGACAAAGCGGCCAGCCGACGGGCCGCCTGTTTGGCAATACGGCCTTTGTCCCCAAGCTCGGTTATGTAGTCCATGCTTGTCCCTCCTCCTTTATACCAGTAGCACCAGATTGTCGCGATGCACGATTTCGTCAAAAGGCTTTGATCCCAGCAGATCGCAAATTTCGTGGGTATGAGCGCCTTTAATTTTATTTACATCATCGGCAGAATAATTGGTAATGCCGCGGGCCAGTTCCCGGCCGCTTGCGCTTACTATACTGACGGTATTACCCAGCTCAAAATCGCCTTCCACAGCAGTAATCCCCGCCGCCAGCAGACTGGAGCCTCCCTTTAGCAGCGCCTGCGCACAGCCGTTGTCCACGGTAACCTTGCCGCTGACTCTGACGCCAAATGCCAGCCAGCGTTTACGGATCTGGAGGCGGCTTTCCTTGGATATAAAGATGGTTCCCACTTTATTGCCGGCCAGTACTTCGCGGACAACGCCGTCAGCGGTACCGGAGGCAATAACCATAGTTACTCCTGAATTCACGGCAATTTTGGCAGCTTGAATTTTGGTGTACATACCGCCCGTCCCCCGCTGTGTCCCCGGCCCGCCGGCCAATTCTTCGATTGCCGGAGTAATGTCGGCAATTTCACTTAAGAGTGTGGCGCCCGGGTCTGTCTGCGGATTGGCAGTAAAAACCCCATCAACATCCGATAAGATGATAAGCAAATCCGCATCAATAATACTGGCGACCATCGCCGAAAGCGTATCATTGTCCCCGATCTTCAATTCGTCGATAGATACGGCATCATTTTCGTTGATAATGGGAATGACGCCCTGATTTAAGAGCGCCATCAGCGTGTTGCGGGAGTTGGTATAACGCTTGCGGTTAACCGAATCGGCGCGGGTCAGTAGCACCTGGGCGACAATTTGGCCGTATTCTCCAAACATTTTCTCATAAATATGCAGCAGGATGCCTTGCCCGACAGCGGCGGCTGCCTGTTTCTCGGGCATGGTTTTGGGTTTTGTTTTGAGTCCGAGACGCTCCATGCCGGCGCTGACGGCCCCCGAACTGACCAGAATAATTTGTTTGCCCTGATTGGCAAGATCAGACAGTTCCCGCGCCAGCTTCTCAATCCGCAAAAGATTAAGTTTGCCTGTGGAATGAGTTAATGTACTGGTGCCAACCTTAACAACAATGCGCTGCGCATTGCTTAAATTCTCTCTGGTAAGCATATGACTGCTACTCCCCCATAAAATTACGGCAATTCGATTTTCGATTTCTCTTCATTTTTCTTATATAGCAAACCATTCCGGCCAATGACCTGCACCAGTTCCGCACCGGTTGCCTTGGACAATGCGGCAATCGCCGTCTTGGGTTCTTCCGGGCTGTTTTGCAGCACCCGGACTTTTATGATTTCCCGGGCGGCTAACGCCTGGGCCGCACTTTCAACAACCGCTGCCAGTACACCGCTCTTACCGATTTGCACAACAGGATCAAGCGTGCTGCCCAAAGCTCGCAAAAAGCGTTTCTGTTTACCGGTAAGTATAGATTCGTTCTCTTGCAAATTACTTCCTCCTATGGTCTAAACTCAAATTCCATATCGCGAATCCGGACCGTGTCGCCTTCCCGGATACCACGGCTCCGGAGCTCTGCATCAATACCCAGCCTGCGCCAAATGGCCTGGAAACGGCGTACCCCTTCCTCATCACCGAAGCGGGTCATCGCCACCAGCTTCTCAATGCCCTGGCCTTCGACAATAAAGGCGCCGTCATCATCGCGGGTGATCGTAAACTCATCTTCCGGCTTGGCCTCATAGACTTTGGCTTCTTCAATTTCCTCCGGTTCTTCCACATATTCGGCCAGCAATTGCGCGGCGCGCTGCATCAGCGCCGTCAGGCCTTCCCCGGTTGCCGCGGAAACAGGATAAACTTCGTGGCCTAACCCCCGCATAGTTTCAGCTACCCGTTGAAAGTTTGCCTGTGCTTCCGGCAAATCCATTTTGTTGGCGGCAACAATCTGCGGCCGCTTAAACAACTTCTCATTATAGAGTTTGAGTTCATTGTTAATCTTGTGAAAATCTTCAACGGGGTCACGGCCTTCCAGGCCGGAAACGTCCAGGACGTGAATAAGCACCTTGGTACGCTCAATATGGCGCAGAAAATCGTGTCCCAGGCCCACGCCCGCGTGCGCGCCTTCGATCAAGCCCGGGATATCCGCCAATACGAAGTTCTGCCCTGCCGCGATACTGACAACGCCTAATACCGGCGACAAAGTAGTAAAATGATAAGCGGCAATTTCCGGTTTGGCCGCCGACACCATCGATAAAATACTGGACTTGCCTACGCTCGGATAGCCAAGCAGGCCAACATCAGCCAATAGTTTAAGTTCCAGTAATAATGTAGTTTCCTCTCCCGGTTCACCTAATTCAGCAAAAGTAGGTGCCCGGTGTACGCTGTTGACAAACCGGGCGTTACCCCGGCCGCCCCGGCCGCCTCTGGCCACAATAACCTGCTGGCCGGGCTCGGTAATATCCCCCAGAATTTGGCCGGTAGCTTCCTCTTTGATAATAGTGCCGGGCGGCACTTTGACAAGGAGGTCTTCGGCACCGCGGCCATGCATGTTGCTGGACTGACCATTGGCACCGTTGTCGGCTTTAAATTGGCGCTTATAGCGAAAATCCACCAGTGTATTCAGATTGGCGTCGCCAATTAGCACTACATTGGCACCACGGCCGCCGTCCCCGCCACTGGGGCCGCCTTTAGGCACATATTTTTCCCGGCGAAAACTGGACATGCCATTTCCGCCACTGCCAGCTTTAACCGTAATCTTGGCTCTGTCGATAAACATAGAAATCCCCTTGCATTTTTATATGTAATATGCACTTGCGTGCCCATTTTTATCCAATACCCGGCAGGACATCGCTTGCGGGCTGAAAAAGAAATTATTCAGGCTCATTTGTGTAAGCGGCCAGCACATTGGAAATCATATCAGGATCATGCGCCAGTTTCTCAATATATTGCAGCGCTTTTTCTTTCCGCTCTAACTGGATTAAAGCATGAATAACCTGCAGGTGGTTTAGAAAATCATGACGCTGGACCCTGAGAAGTTTGATAATATCAGTACATGTCGCTATATCAGAGCAAGTTGTGTTTGTCATACACTCATCCTTCCCAACTATACTGCATGAATGATGTATCTTTCGCTCCTGCCAGGCAAAATACCTGTCGGATTTCGACAGTTGCTGGTAAGAATTTATAAACACACCGCGTATGTCGGGAACCGGTGACCTTGCAGCGTTATTGCCTAGGTAAATAATAAATATAATCTCCCGTTAAAAAAAAACCTGCGGCTGATTGGGCCGCAGGCGTTTGTTACATAGCTTCTTCTGCTGCAGGATACACACTAACTTGCCGGTCATAACGGCCTTTGCGCTCGAAAGCGACTTTGCCGGGAACTTTGGCAAACAAGGTATCATCTTTGCCGATACCGACATTATTACCGGGATGGAAATGGGTACCACGCTGGCGTACCAGAATGCTG
>JAEZQV010000063.1 GCA_023441125.1 Bacillota bacterium | reverse complement strand
CTGTTAGGATACCCGCGCTAGTTCCGTCATAACCGTTCTTATTTCCGGCGTTTCCTCAATTCTGCAAACAGCTCGCTGGGAGTAATATCGTGGTTAGCTAGCAGTACCAGGCAATGGTACCAGAGATCGGCCATTTCATACAAAATCTCGGCTTTATCCTGATTCTTGGAGGCAATAATGGTCTCAGCCGCTTCCTCGCCGACCTTTTTCAGGATTTTATCCTGCCCTTTTTCAAACAGGTAATTGGTATAGGAGCCTTCCTTGGGATTATACTTGCGGTCATTGATGACATGATACAATTCATACAGCACACCAGCCAGCGGTTCATTATAGACTGTAGCCGGCTCAACCAGCTGCTCTGTTTGGCCGTTCTCCCCGTCCAGCCGGCGGCTGAAGCAGGAAAACGTCCCTTCGTGACAGGCCGCACCGGTTTGTTCGGCTTTAATCAACAGGGTATCGGCGTCGCAATCGTAATATATTTCTTTAACCCGCTGCACATGGCCGGAGGTCTCCCCTTTCTGCCAGAGGGCCCGGCGACTGCGGCTGTAAAACCAGGTTACCCCGGTCGCCAGGGTTTTAGCAAGCGATTCGGCGTTCATATAGGCCAGCATCAGTACCGTGCCGCTGGCTTCATCCTGGATAATGGCCGGGACTAAGCCATTACTGTCAAATTTTATATTTTCTGCATTCATTGTCTCACCTCTACACCGCGTGATTTAAGATATTCTTTAACCTGCCCGACGGTAAACTGGCCGTAATGGAATACGGACGCCGCCAATACGGCATCGGCTTTACCGGCAGTTACTACTTCATAGAAATGCTCCATTTCGCCGGCGCCGCCGGAAGCGATCACAGGTACATTAACCGCCTCGGACACAGCGCGGGTCAGCGGAATATCATAGCCATCCTTGGTACCATCCTTATCCATGCTGGTGAGCAGAATTTCGCCGGCGCCTATGGCAGTGGCCTGCTTGACCCAGGCCAGCACATCGATGCCGGTCGGCGTACGGCCGCCGTTAATATAGACTTCCCATTTACCGTCTCCGGCCCTGCGGGCGTCTACGGCCAATACAATACACTGACGGCCGAAACGTTTGGCGCCTTCGGCCACCAGTTCAGGGTTCTTTACGGCGGCTGTGTTCAGGGACACTTTATCGGCGCCCGCCTTGAGCATAGCCCTGATATCCTCCACCGTCCGGATGCCGCCTCCTACCGTGAAGGGAATAAATACCTCCGAGGCTACCCGTTCCACAACATCCACCATGGTATTTCTATTGTCGGAGGATGCCGTGATATCTAAAAAGACCAGTTCATCGGCCAGTTTGGTATCGTAGACTTTGGCCAATTCAACCGGATCACCGGCATCTCTCAGTCCCACAAAGTTAGTGCCCTTCACCACGCGGCCATCCTTTACGTCCAAACAGGGAATTATGCGTTTGGTATACATTACACCGTTTCCTCCTTTGCCAGGCGGATGGCGGCCGCTAAATCGACAGCGCCGGTATAGATGGCTTTACCGACAATTACCCCTTCGATGCCGCCCTCACTGTCAGCCGCTTTGAGAGCGGTGATATCGGCCAGGCTTTTTACGCCGCCGGAAGCGATCACCGGAATACCGGCCGCTTTGGCCAGGGCAGCGGTTGCCGCCACATTGACCCCCTGCAGCGTCCCATCCCGGGAGATATCGGTATAAATAATCCGGGCCACGCCGGCGGCGGCCATCTTTTTAGCCAATTCCTCTGCGCCGACCCCGCCTGCTGCTTCCCAGCCGTCCACCGCCGCCTGGCCGTCGCGGGCATCAATGCCTACGACAATCCGGTTATCATACCGGTGGCAGGCTGCCCGCACCAATTCGGGGCTGCGTACCGCCACCGAGCCTAAAATCACGCGGACCACACCGGCAGCCAGCACCTGCTCAATATTGTCGAGCGTACGGATACCGCCGCCCAGCTGCACCGGCACACTGACTGCCTTGGCAATCGCGCTGACTACTGCCAGGTTTACCGGCTTACCGGCCAGGGCGCCGTCCAAATCAACAACATGCAGATACTCAGCCCCGGCTGACGCCCATTTGCAGGCCATATCAACCGGGTTATCGGCAAACACGGTCTCCTGGTCAAAACGGCCTTCGGTCAGCCGGACACAGCGGCCGCCCCGGATATCGATTGCCGGAAAGATGATCATACCCTCAACTCCTTAGAAAGTTAGCCAGAATAGCCAGCCCGGCCGCGCTTGATTTTTCCGGATGGAATTGCACAGCCTGGACATTACCGCTGCCGACGGCAGCCGTCACAGCGCCGCCATAATCGGTCACCGCCGTGACAATATCGCGTTTGTCAGGCACGGCATGATAGCTATGCACAAAATAAACATAAGGCGCCGGCGGCAGGCCGGCAAACAGCGGACTGGCGGTCCTCATTGCCAGACTGTTCCAGCCCATCTGCGGAATCTTGAGCCCCGGCGCGACAAGCTTGCGCACCATCCCGGCAAGTATACCAAGCCCCGGCACTCCCGGGTCTTCTTCACTCCCGTCGAACAACAGCTGCAGGCCCAGACAGATTCCCAGAAACGGCGTACCCTGCCCGGCCACTTTTTTAATAATATTGATAAGTCCGTAGCTGTTCAGATTGGCCATACAATCGCCAAACGCGCCCACACCGGGCAGTACAACCTTGGCCGCTGCGCCGATTACCGCCGGCTCGCTGGTAATAATGATGTCATACTTGCCGCCATTTTCTGCATTCAGTTTGGCCAGGGCTTTGGCGACACTGTGGAGATTGCCCATGCCGTAATCAATGATTGCCAAGGTTTCAAGTGCCATCGCTAAGCCTCCTTAAATCATTCCTTTGGTGGACATGACGCCCTGTATCCGTTCATCCCGGCGGGTGGCTTCAGCCAGTGCCCGCCCTAAAGCCTTAAAAATGGCTTCGATAATATGGTGCGTGTTCTTGCCTGACAGCAGCCGCACATGCAGTGTCAGACCGGCATGTACAGCCAGGGCCCGCAAGAACTCCTCGGTAAGCTCGCTGTCAAACTGGCCGACCTTTTCAGCCGGCAGCACCGCATCAAACACCAGATACGGCCGGCCGCTGATATCCAAAGCTACCATAGCCAGCGCTTCATCCATTGGCACAAATGCCGTGCCGTAGCGCTTAATGCCGGCTTTATCGCCCAGGGCTTTGGCCAGAGCCTGCCCCAGCACAATACCGGTATCCTCGACCGTGTGGTGTCCGTCAACCGCCAGATCGCCGTTTGCGTCGACAGTCAGATCAAACAAGCCATGCTTGCCAAGCAAAATCAGCATATGATCAAAAAACCCAATGCCGGTGTTCACCTGCGTGCGGCCAGTGCCGTCAAGTCCCAGCATAATTTTGATATTCGTTTCTCCGGTTACCCGTTCTATGCTGGCTGTGCGGCTCATAGGGCAATCGCCGCCAATACAGCATCATTTTCGGCCGGAGTACCTATACCGATCCGGATACAGTTGGTGAGTCCAAGTGATTTGCTGAAGTCGCGCACCCCGATGCCGCTGGCGCTAAAGCGGGCAACCATGCTTGCCGCCGCGTCGGTCTTAACCAGCAGGAAGTTGGTTTGTGACGGATACACCGTCATGCCGGGAACCGCCCTGAGCGCTGCTGCCATCCGTGCCCGCTCGCGGCTGTTCTCGGCCAGGCTGCCGGCAAATTCCTGCCGCAGGCCAAATACGGTCGCGGCCGTAGCCAGGGTCAGGGCATTGACGCTATACGGCAGCAAAACCTTGCCAAGCGGCTGGGTAATCGCTTCACTGGCCAGAAGATAGCCGACCCGGGCTGCAGCCAGGCCATAGGCTTTGGAAAAAGTGCGGGCAACCGCCACATGCGGATATTTTTGCAGCAAATTAACCGCTGTCCGGCCATAGAACTCGTGATAGGCCTCATCAATAACAACCAGGCTGTCGGTGTTGGCCACAATATACTCCACCTGGTCCTGCGGCATAACCGTGCCGGTCGGGTTATTGGGATTGCAGAGCAGAATAACACTGGCGGCTGTTTTTTTGGCGGTGGCCAGCAGCTTATCGGCATCCAGGGTGAAATCGGCATTAAGCTCTACCGGTACAGGCTGGCTGTCGGCCAGTCTGGCATAAATGCCGTACATCGAAAACGACGGGCTCGGATAAACAATACTGCGGCCGGCGCCGCCAAAGGCAAAGCAGAGCGCCGCCAGCACCTCACTGGAACCGTTGCCGATCAATACATTGGCGGCCTTGAGGCCGAAACTTTCGCCAATGGTGGTTTTTAAAGAATGCGCGCTGATTTCCGGATAACGGTTAAAGGCCAGCCCGGTGAGCCGCTCAATAACCTTATTTTTTACTGCCGGCGGCAGGTCGGCCGGTCTTTCATTGGCGTCAAGGCGAATCTGCCAGTTGATTTCTTCTATGGAATAGGGCTTTAAACTCTCTAACCCGGCGCGGGGCACAAACATGCTAATTCCCCCTCAGTTTTACAGCATTGGCATGGGCAGCCAGGCCTTCCGCCTCGGCCAGTTTTATAATTTCTGTACTGACGGCCGCCAAGGCAGCCTGGGTATACGCGATGATGCTGCTCTTCTTCATAAACGTTTCCACATTGAGTACGGAATAGAAACGGGCTGTGCCGCCGGTAGGCAATACATGGTTGGGGCCGGCGAAATAGTCCCCCAGCGGTTCCGGTGAATAAGGCCCCAAAAAGATGGCGCCGGCATGGCGCACATAGGGCAGCAGCTTAAAAGGCTCGGCCGTTACCAGTTCTAAATGCTCCGGCGCCGATAAATTGGCAAGTTCCACAGCCTCCAGGATAGTCGGGGTAATAATAATCAGGCCGTTATCCGCCAGTGACTGGGCGGCGATCTCCTTGCGCGGCAGCGCCGCCAGCTGGGCGGCCGCTTCTTTGGCTACTTTGCCGGCCAGCTCGGCGCTGTCGGTAAGCAAAATACTGGAGGCCAGCACATCATGTTCGGCCTGACTGAGCATATCGGCAGCCACATAGCGCGGATCAGCCGTGCTGTCGGCAACAATTAAGATTTCACTCGGGCCGGCCAGCATGTCAATGTCGGCATGGCCATATACCGCTTTCTTCGCCAGCGTAACAAAAATATTTCCCGGACCGGTAATTTTGTCCACCTTGGGAATGGTTTCGGTGCCAAAGGCCAGCGCGGCAACAGCCTGAGCCCCCCCTACCTTGAAAATGCGGGTAACACCGGCCAGTTTGGCGGCAGCCAGTACATAGGGATTAATCCGCCCTTCCCTGTCGGGCGGCACGACCATGATAATTTCCTGCACTCCGGCCACAGCGGCCGGTACAGCGTTCATAATCACCGACGAGGGATAGGCCGCCGTACCGCCGGGCACATAAATACCTACCCGGTCCAGCGGTGTACACTTTTGCCCCAGAATGGCGCCATGCGCGCGTTCGGTAAACCACGATTTGGGCAGCTGTTCGGCGTGAAACCGTTTTATGTTGGCCGCGGCTGCCGCCAGCGCCGCCAGTACGGCCTCGTCCAGACCAGCCGTGGCACTGTCAATTTCCGCCTGGCTGACTTCCAGTGCAGCGGCGGTGAAATCCGCGCCGTCAATTGCCTGCGTATAGCGCAGCACAGCCGCATCACCTTCCCGGCGGACATCGCCGACAATACGCTCAACCACCTGCTGGGCAGACAGGTCTTCACCAAACACTTCCTTTACCTTAGCCCGCGCGCCGGCTCCCAGCACGACTTTGTCAAAGGCCGGCTTTTCCAGTATTTCCGCAATTTCTTCCTTCATCAGGAAACTGCTATAAATTGTTTTCATGCTTGTTCCTCGCTCTCCACCAGGGCTGTTAACCCTTCTACCATTTTATTAATGCGTTCGAACTTCATTTTGAAGCTTACCCGGTTGGCAATAAATCGGGCTGTTGCCGGATGGATCTGGGCTACTTCCACCAAATTATTCTCTTTCAGCGTCCGGCCGGTTTCCACCAGGTCAACAATAATTTCAGCCAACCCAACCATGGGCGCCAGTTCAATCGAGCCGTTGAGCTTGATGATTTCCATTTGAATACCAATGCTATGAAAAAAACTTTCCGCAACCCGGGGATATTTGGTAGCAACCCGCATATGGGCATAATCACTCAGCTTTTCCTGTTTGAGGGCCTGTGGCACAGCCACCATCATCCGGCAAAAACCGAACTTCAAATCTAACAATTCATAGACGTCTTTATTCTCTTCCAACAGGACATCCTTGCCAATAATGCCGATATCGGCCGCCCCATATTCCACATACGTAGGCAAGTCGGCCGTCTTGGTGATGATAAACCGGATCTTCTCGGCTTCATTGGCAATGACCAGTTTTCGTGAATTTTCGCTAAGCCCCTCAGCAGTATAGCCAAGTTTAGCCAGCATATTGGCTGACAGGTCGAACAGCTTACCCTTGGGCAAGGCGATCGTCAGGTAATCCATATCATTTGAGGTCATGTCATGCCTCCTACTTTTCTTTAATTAATTAAAGTACTAACATGTTAATATATTAGCATCAAGCATTATTGCCGTCAAGATACCCGCAAAGTTTTTTGGCGTTACCGGTCCCGGAAATTGCAATCTTTTGGCAGCTGGTAGGAAAACAGACTGTATATGTAGAAGTAATTGGCAGGATAATAACCTTAACGAGGAGGTTTCCCTATGGCTGCAATCAATCTTGTTGTGCTCAATCCGCTTGCTGACCGTCACAAAGAGGTCATCACGGCGGTTGATCCTAGTGTAAATATTATTGTAACTGACGAAAAAGCCGCCCTCGAACATATGCCAGGCTGCCATATTTTAGTAACCTGGGGCTGGGCCGAAATCCGCCCGCTGTATCAGGCTGCGCCTCACCTGGAATGGGTTCACGCCTTGAGCGCCGGGGTGGAAAAACTGCTGTTTCCCGCAATTCAGGCCGCTGACACTATTTTGACGAATTCCAAAGGTATTCATGGCATTCCCGTTTCCGAACATGTTCTGGCTATGATGCTGGCTTTTAGCCGCGGGCTGACCGTCAGCATCCGTCAGCAGGACAAAGGCCAGTGGAAACGCATGCCGACCGGCGAATTGCACGGGCAGACACTGGCCATTGTCGGGCTGGGTTCCATCGGCCGGGAGGTTGCCAAAAAAGCCAAAGCATTAGGGATGACGGTACTTGCCAGCAAGCAGGAAGCCACTACCGAGCTGTTTGTTGACAAACTGTATCCGCCGGATGACGTCAGCCTGCTGGAAATGTTAATCGAAGCGGATTATGTAGTCGTTGCTTTGCCGCTAACGGACAAGACGATACACAGGATTAGCCTGCCGCATTTTACTGCCATGAAGCGCTCGGCTTACTTCTTTAATATTGCCCGTGGCGCGGTGGTTAACGAAGCCGACCTGATTACAGCCCTTTCGACCAATCTGATTCAGGGGGCCGGTTTGGATGTGTTCGCCAGCGAACCATTGCCGGCAGACAATCCGCTCTGGTCCATGCAGAATGTCATCATTACCCCCCATGTGGCCGCCTTGTCACCGGCCTATCTGGACAGGGCCATTAAACTGTTCGCCGATAATCTCACCCGTTTCATCCAGGGTCGCAATATGCTAAATATCGTCGACAAAACCAAAGGCTATTAGTTTAGATTGTCGGCTTCCCGCAGCAGCCGGAGCTCCGGTGGTTCCCCGTCTGCCGGCGCTTCATGATGTCTGGCCACAATGGCGGTTATTTCTTCGGCAACACCGGCGGCCTGCAGCATGGCCGCCCCGCGGGCGGCGTGATGGTAATAAATATAAACGGCATGCCGGAGATTGGCCACTTTGCCGCCCCGTCCGCTGCGCCCCCAGCGCCGCACCCAGGCCGGGGCAATTTTATCGAGAAGTACGGTGATAATCTTGTCGGCCGTACTGACGTCGCCTTTTACCTTGCCCACATCATGCAGCAAGGCACAGCGGATTAACAGCGCCTGATCCACATTGGCTTCCCGTGCCGCCAGGTCCCGGGCGGTATAGGCCACATTCAGGGCATGCCGCTGGTCCGGCAAATTCATTTGCCAGAAAAGGGCGGCCTCGACGGGAACTAGATATTGGGCGACAAAAGCCCGGTCTTGTTTCGTAACCCGGGCAGTAAGTGCGGCGATAACCTGTCTGACGCGTTTACTCAATAT
>JAEZQV010000042.1 GCA_023441125.1 Bacillota bacterium | reverse complement strand
TTGGCCGTCATGCAGCAAAATGATGCTGCCGGGCTTTATTTCGCTTACCACTTTTTCAATGATCCGGTCCGCAGGCGGGCAGCTCCAGTCCATCGGGTCAATGGACCACAAAATTACCGAATAGCCTTTTTGGTGCGCCGCCGCAATGACCTGAGCGTTATACAGGCCGCCCGGCGGCCTGAACAGAGTGGGCTTGGGAGCTACTTTGACAATGGTCTGTTCCGCTTTGTCAAATTCCTCGGCAATTTTTTGCGGGCTTAAATTCGGCAGGGAGGGGTGGCTGTAGGTATGCGTGCCGATCTCATGGCCGTCCGCCACTTCCTGGGCAACGATGGCGGGAAAATGTTCAACGTTGACGCCGAGTACGAAAAAGGTCGCCTTCACATGCTTTTCCCGGAGAATAGTCAGAATTTCCGGCGTGACTTTATTATGCGGTCCGTCATCGATGGTTAGGGCTACTACTTTTTGGGTAGTGGGAATTTTGGATATGGTTTGACTGCTGTCCGCCGCCTGCTTTTGGGCTGCGCCGGCGATAGTCGCCAGCAGAACAATCGCGCAAAAAATGGAATAATACCGTTTCATCAAGCGCTCACCCCTTACATTTTCTCTGAGATTCCGGAAGTTTTGCCTGATGATCTTTTTTCATGGCCATTAGGCATGGTGAAGCTTACGCTCTAAATATATTCATGAAACGGCAAAACATACATCCGGCCGCAATGTTGCCGCTTTTTTCCCTTGGAAGCTTGTACCAGCCGGATGGGTGTGCTAAAATATTTACAGTTTGTAAGGGTATACTAGGGAAATGAACCTTAAAGGCGGTGGCGGGAGATGCTTGACCAGACAAAAGTACCATTACTGGCAGCAATGAAGAAATATGTACAGGACGGAGTTATTCCCTTTCATACACCGGGGCATAAAATGGGTAAAGGCATGCATCAGGCATTAGGCGAATTGATGCCGCAGCAGACACTGGCGCTTGACCTGGCGCTGATGGCTGAGCTTGATGACCTGCATGAGCCGCATGGGCCGATTAAGGACGCGCAGGACTTGGCAGCCGACCTCTATGGCGCCGATCACAGTTATTTGGTCGTGAATGGCACAACCGGCGGCATTTATGCCATGATTCTCACGATTGCCGGTCCTGGTGACAAGATTATTGTACCGCGCAATGCCCACCGCTCTATCATCGGGGGCATTATTTTAAGTGGTGCCATTCCGGTTTTCATCCAGCCTGAAGTTGACCATGAACTGGGGCTGGCTATGGGGGTTACCCCGGAAACGGTGTCCGCAGCGCTTGAACAGCACCCTGACGCCAAAGGCGTGCTGATCATCAATCCCACGTATTATGGGGTTGCCACCAATCTGAAGAAAATAGTCGAGATTGTTCACGGCTATAATATACCGGTTGTTGTCGATGAGGCGCACGGGCCGCATCTGAAATTTTCCGACAGGCTGCCGATTCAGGCTTTGGACGCCGGGGCCGACATTGTAGCCCAGAGTACTCATAAAATTATCGGGGCTTTGACGCAGTGTTCGCTGGTACACTGCCGCGAAGGCCGCATCCGGGTGCCGCGGCTGAAAGCCATGCTGCAGCTCGTGCAGTCGACCAGCCCCAATTACATCCTGATGGCCTCCCTGGATGTCGCCAGAATGCAAATGGCGACGCAAGGCCGTGAACTGGTTGAAAAAGCAGTTGATCTGGCCAACAAGGCCAGAGGGGAGATAAATAAAATTCCCGGGCTGTATTGCTTCGGGGAGGAAAAACTGGGTAATCCCGGCGTATGCAGTATGGACCCGACCAAGGTAACGGTCACTGTCAAGGGGCTGGGGCTGAAAGGGGCCGAAGCGGAGCGGATCTTGCGGCACCAGTATAAAATACAGGTGGAATTGTCGGATGTTTATAATATTTTATTCCTGATAACCCTGGGGGATAGTGACCGGGAGGTTGCGGCGCTTGTTGCCGCCTTGCGGGATATGGCGGCAACCCATCACGGAACCAGAGACTTTTCCGCCATTCATGAGATTTATGCCGCCGGCCGGTATCCTGAACCGCCTGAACAGGTGATTTCACCGCGGGATGCTTTATTCGGCAATACCTGCATGGTGCCGTTTACCGATGCGGCCGGCATGACTTGCGCCGAGATTGTGACTTTTTACCCGCCCGGGATACCCATCCTCTGCCCGGGAGAAAGAATTACCCAGGAGATCATCGACTACTGCCATGTTTTACAGAAGGCGGACATGCATATCTCCGGGCCGGAAGACTATTTGCTGAAAACAATTAAAGTTGTGGATTAGTGGGGGCAGTATGAGGGGAAAACTCATTGTTATCGAAGGGACCGACGGCAGCGGCAAAGCTACCCAGTCGGCGCAGCTGGCCGCCCGGCTGGCGGCCGAAGGCCTGACTGTGCGTAAAGTGGATTATCCCAATTACCAAAGCCAGTCATCGGCTTTGGTCAAGATGTATTTAAACGGCGAATTCGGCGACCGCCCGGAAGCTGTTAACGCGTATGCGGCCTCGGCCTTTTATGCGGTCGACAGGATTGCCTCCTATAAAAAAGAGTGGGAGCAATTCTATCAGAGTGGGGGCGTGGTGATTGCCGACCGGTACACAACCTCCAATATGATCCATCAGGCCGTTAAATTGACCGATCAGGCCGAACGGCAAAACTATCTGGCGTGGTTGTGGGATTTTGAGTTTGCCAAATGCGGTTTGCCGGCGCCGGACAAGGTCTTTTTTCTGGCAATGCCGCCGGCTGCCAGTCAGGAACTGCTGTGCGGCCGGGAGAAAAAAAACGGCGGCCAGCGGGATATCCATGAGCAAAACAGCCAGTATCTGGCG
>JAEZQV010000440.1 GCA_023441125.1 Bacillota bacterium | reverse complement strand
GTATGTGCCCTTTTAGACATATAAATAGCAGGCGCGCCTTGTGCTTGTACGCCGTACACCTTGACATGGGGTGCCATCTCTTTTACTGCAACAGCAATACCGGCAATCATACCGCCGCCGCCAATTGGCACAACAATGGCAGCCACATCTTCCAGGTCGTGGATTATTTCCAGGCCAATGGTCCCCTGCCCGGCAATGACCGCCGGATCATTAAAAGCATGAATAAAAGTCTGGCCTGTTTCCTTTTGTATTTCGACAGCCTTGTTATAGGCCTCATCGTAGACGGCGCCGGCCAGGACTACTTCCGCTCCGTAGCCCCGGGTCGCCGTAATTTTGGCCAAAGGAGCAATTTCCGGCATGACAATGGTGGCCTTAATGCCGGCCTGGCTGGCACCATAGGCCACTCCCTGGGCATGATTGCCGGCAGACGCGGCAATAACCCCGTGGGCTCTTTCCTCCGGGGTTAGATTAATTATTTTATTATAAGCGCCCCGGATTTTAAACGACCCGGTTTTCTGCAGGTTTTCCAGTTTCAAAAAAATCTCATTGCCGGTCAGAGCACTGAACGTGTTGCTTTTATCCAGAGTAGTGTGATGAACAACTCCCTGCAAAGCCTCGCGGGCCTTTTCGATATCCGATAGCGTTACTGTTGTGGACACACTTCTTCCCCCTTGTAAGATATGATGTAGGGTAAGCTGCCAGATAATATCAGCCGGTTGTGAGAACCGGCCGGATGTCTGTTACTTTAGTATGTTCATCAACATCGTGTAAAATAAGCAGCGCCAAATAGTCTTCCACTAATTTGTGTTCTGGCTTGGCCGTAGCTACTAGTACGCCGATACCCGCGACTTCAGCCCCTACCTCCTGAACGAGATCCACCATACCGCGGGCCGTGCCGCCGGCCTTCATAAAGTCATCGATGATCAGCACCCTGGCACCGGCCGGCAAAGCCCGTTTGGGCAGCGACATCGTCTGAATGCGTTTGGAAGAACCTGTTACATAATTAATACTGACCGCCGAGCCTTCTGTAACCTTGCTGCCGCGCCGCACAGTAATCAGCGGCAGATCAAAAGCCCGGGCCGCCATAAAAGCCAGCGGAATCCCTTTGGTTTCAACGGTTAAAACGTAATCAGGCGCTAAGTGGGCCAGCCTTTCCATAAATATTTCGCCCACTTTAACCATCAGATGAGGCGTAAACAGCAAATCTGACATATATAAAAAACCGCCGGGAATGACACGGTCAGGTTCAGCCAGCCGACAGGCCAGCGCTTGCAGGATTCGGTCCGTTTCCTCGGTCGGCACGGTAGGGATAAAGCGAACGCCGCCGGCAGCCCCGGCCACCGTCTCAATGGTGCCTAATCCGAAGTGCCCCATGGTTTCTTTGATTGTCGTAATATCTTCGCAGACAGTCGACTTGGCAGCCCCCAACAGTTCGCTGAAATAGCTCAGCGAAAACAAATGCCGGGGACGGTCAGCCATAATTTTGGTCAATGCGGCAACCCGTTCCATTTTCCGTACTTTTTCCATGTTTACTGCCTCCACAATCAGGGAAATACCGAATATTTTCTCCTAAATATATATTTTTATTCACATTCTCTACGGAGGCTACAAATCCTGCCATGCCCAAAAATTTTATCCGGCCCGCACTGATAAAACGCGGCCTGCACAGGCCGTTTGGCCAAAATTCCAGTCGGGAGTTGTACCTTTCTCCCGGACAAGCAAAAAACGCGGCGTACCCGCGTTTCATCAGCAACCCTGCGTAAAACAATTTCGTACCAGCTCTAAATCGCTTGGTTTGTCTACATCAATGCCCAGTTCGGCAAAGTGTGAGCGAATAACAGCACCCTTGATGCCTAAAATGTCGCCGACGCGCTGCTCAACCTGATCCAGTTTAAGCGAACCAAAAATAAACTGTACCACAAAAGTCCAGCCCAGCTGACAGCACAGTTTAAAGGGGTTTTTGCGGTTAGCAATAATACGCTCGGCAACCTGCATGCACCGGGGGACAATGCGGGGATTTACCAGAAAGATATTGCCGCCGGTGAAAGTCCCTTCCCGCAAGCGCACGTAGGTCCGCTTGTTACCGGGGAAACGCCGTTCATTATCGTCGCGCGCAACAATAGGGTAATATAAATCGGCGCTGATATTGGCGCACTGGTCTAAAAAGTCATTGATCGCCGCCGGCGTTAACAGCGGAATATCCGCCGTTACCACCAAAGTCAGGTTCTCGTGTCCTAATGCTTTCATACCTAGACTGATGGTTTCCATGATTGTGCGACCACCGGCCACGATGGCAGTATTCGCCGGAAAAGAGCATCGGGCTAACTCCGCTGCCGGTCCGGCTACAAAAATACGGGCAACCTGCGGACTGGCCGCCAGCGCCCAGGCTACAAACTCAACCATCGGCTTACCCGCTATATCAATCATGGCTTCATATGGCTGGGATGTATAGTGAGTTAACGGTTCATTATTTTCGCCACCAGCCAGGATTATGGCATCATACATTATGTACACTCCTTTGAGAGTTAAGCGTGACGGCGTTCGTTCAAATCCTGCAGCAGAGTCTGCTCTGAATTTTCCATATGTTCACGGGCTATCTGTTGAGCCAGTTCGGTATCACGGCTGGCAATGGCCTCGACCAGGCGCCGGTGCTCTTCCACCGATTTAACCATCCGGCCCGGATACTGAATTGATATCGAGCGAAAACGGGTAAATTGCTCTCTGAGGTTGTTAATGATGCCGACCAGACGGTCATTGCGGCTGGCCCGGTATAATACATCATGGAACTGGCTGTCAACCTCAACAATCCTGTCCGTATCGTCGGTTTCTATTAATTCACCGATTTCCACCAACAGCCGTTCCAGTTGTTCCAGTTCATCTTCGGTAATACGCTCTACCGCCAGTCCGGCAGCCAGCACATCCAGGGCAGTGCGTATTTCAAAGACCTCATTAATATCTTTTATGGACAAATCGGCCACATAGGTACCACGGCGGGGAATCATGACCACAAAGCCTTCTAGTTCCAGCTTACGAATGGCCTCGCGCACCGGTGTCCGGCTAACTCCCAATTCCTCAGCCAGTTGAATTTCCATTAAGCGCTCACCGGGGTTTAAGGTACCATTTACTATGGCTTCCCGCAACGTCTCAGCCACCACTTCCCTGAGCGGTTTATAACTATCCAATTTAATAGGTACTAAACGCCTCTCCACAATCATCGATCACTCCATCTTCCCAACAGTTTCGGCCACAAATATTTCCGGCACTCCCTCAGCTTGCAGGCGGCTGACTATTGTCTCGGTCTGATCCAGACTGCCGACCAGACCAAATACGGTAGGCCCGCTGCCGGACATGAGGGCTGCCAGGGCACCGCCGTGCAGCATACATTCCTTAATTCTCGCAATTTCCGGGTGAGCCGGAACGGTTACGCTCTCCAGCACATTGGCCAGCTTAGCGGCAACGCCGGCCAGACTGCCCTGTTCAAGCTCCTTGCACATCGCCGCAATATCCGGCCGGCCAGTGACCCGGTCAGGCTTAAACTGCCGGTATACCCAGGCTGTCGGCACATCGACGGGCGGTTTGGCAAGTACCACATAGCAGGCCGGCAGCGGCGGCAGCGGTGTAACCATTTCGCCCCGTCCGGTAGCCAGCATGGTCCCGTTAAACAGGCAGAACGGCACATCCGAGCCGAGTCTGGCAGCCAGCTTACTGAGTTCCGCCATACCAAGCCTAAGATCCCACAAAACATTAAGGCCTTTGAGTACGGCGGCGGCATCTGCGCTGCCGCCGGCTAACCCCGCAGCCATAGGGATATGCTTGTCCAGGGCAATGTGAACGCCTTGCCCGCAGCCGGTATATTCCTTGAGCAAAGCCGCGGCCCGATAGGCCAAGTTGCTGGCATCTGCCGGCAAATCGGCTCTGCTGACAGTAAGGACTATATCGCCGGGATGGCTGGACAAAGTTACCTCATCGGCAAGGGTAACGGCCTGCATGATCATGGCCACTTCATGGAAACCATCAGGCCTTTTATAAAGTACATCCAGTGCCAGATTAATCTTGGCATAGGCTTTTAGTGTAAGCATGTCCATGCTTATGCACTAAGCTGCTTTAACACAATGGCTTCTTGTGAAGTCAGAATTTGGTCGATTTCCAGCAGGATGAGCAAGCGGTCTTCCAGTTTACCTACTCCCTGAATGTATTTGGCATCCAGAATAAATGCCGGTGGCGGCGGCTCGACACTGGCGGTCGACAACCGAACCACTTCAGCAACCGCATCTACAATAACGCCGACCGTCTGCCCGTTAAC
>JAEZQV010000430.1 GCA_023441125.1 Bacillota bacterium | reverse complement strand
GTATTGCTGTTGGGAATCGGTGAACCGGAAAATCCAAGCACTTTCATTATTTTGACCTCCTTAAATTTGATTGGTATTACAGTGAAGTTGTTAAGAGCATAGTACACTAAATTCTTTATTTTGGTTGTATTGTGTTTTACACAATCGAAAAAAAGCAGCCATAACTTGCCTTTTGGGCAAGTTATGGCTGCAGGTGGCGCCAGGTTTGACGGCAATGATTACGTTAGACGATACACGGACCAAACAATTCCTGGCGCACTAGCGCCCAGATTAAGCGGTATGGTTAACCCTTCCGCCTCGTAGAAGAGGCCGACAACATCCCCGGCAGTGAGTTCAACTTCGCCTGCCAGAGTAACTGTACCGCTGCCCAGTATCGCCCGCAGGGTCAACACCAGAGCAACATTCACATTCAATATGGGGAACAAGCCGCTGATTAAATCGGTAACTATCGGTGAAGTTCTTCTGGCTACAAAAGCGGGGTTAACTCCTGCACCCAGACTTATTGATAGTGCGGCCGTGGTGGAATAGTTGATGGTTGCTTCGATGGAATATACGCCTGAAGCCGGAACAGTATAATTTCCTGTCGTTGGGTTAAAACTCGCGCTGGTGAAATAAGGCAATGTTACCGTCCAGCCGGTTAACTGCGCGCTTGCCGCCGTCGAAAATGTGGACAGGAACGCGGAAAAGCCCTCTTCCGCCAGATTTGCCCCGGTAGCGCCGGTGCCCCCGGTAGCGCCGGTGCCCCCGGTAGCGCCGGTGGCGCCGGTAGCACCGATATCGCCAGTAACTCCGGTAGCGCCAGTAGCCCCGGTAGTACCGGTGGCCCCGGTAGCGCCGGTAGTGCCGGTGACACCCGTATCACCGGTAGCGCCGGTAGACCCGGTAGTGCCGGTGACACCCGTAGTGCCGGTAGCGCCAGTAGACCCGGTAGTGCCAGTGGCACCCGTAGTGCCGGTAGTGCCGGTAGCGCCCGTATCGCCGGTAGACCCGGTAGGACCTGTTCCGGGAATGTCATCCTGCACAACAACCAGGGATGCTTTTAGTGGGACAATGGAGGAAAAGAAGATAGTAACCGCACTGTTGTTAATCAAGGAAACTGTAACTGGCGCCGCTGCCACTTCAATAATCCCCATTCCTACTACTCCGCCTGTTTTGACTGGGGAATTGCCTGGCAGAAGATCTCCCTGGGAAGAAGAAAGGGCAAAGGCTGCTCCGATCAAAGATTCGGATGCCTGTGTCGCCACCCACCAGTTTATAACATACCGTCCTGCTTCATTGAAGGTAATAACTCCGGTTATGTTGTTATAGCTGATGTTTCCGGCAGAAAACACAACCGTGTCAAAGATGACATTAGAAGCTGCAGCAACTGAACCGGTAACCGAACGGTCAATTTGCAGTGCTATATCACTCATTTCAATTCTCCTATGCGAATATTTTTTTATGCAACAGTTAATAATTAGTTTCGCAAGGTTAACATTTGTCTGAACTAGCAGGACCCATATTCTTTCGTTACATAATTACATTCTGTTGCAATATATAATATTTATAAGACGGGTTTATCGTGCATACTTTTGGCAAACAAGTATGCTTTATTTGTTGTTGGCCCAGGTAAGGCCAGGCGGACGCCGGGCCGGCTTCGTGGGTGCGGTTAACAATACGGGGTTGTCTCAGTTCATATTGAGACAACCCCGTATTGTTAACTTTTCCGGATAATTTGAATTAAATCTCTGGTCCAATAGGCAGATCTAACCGGGTTGCTGTCGTCACCGGCCATATTGCGTAAATCGGTTAGTCCATAAACTTTTTTTCGCTCAGCGGCTGCTTCCCGCCAGGTGAACTGTCGCAAGCCGGCATACCCGCCCAAAAGAATGATTGAAAAATACAGCAAACCTAAATCCATTATCCTTACCGCCTTCCGCCATAACTAGCCTTGATCTAATTATAGCGTGATAAACAATAAAGTAAAATGATTGAAAAATATAGAAACGATCATTTAAAATGATTATTTTTGAGTAAACAGACGCATATTACCGTGAGCAGCAGAGCTCCAAAAATGCTTGCATGGGCGGTGACAGCCATTTTTCCTGATGATAGATCAATTGCGTTTTAACGTCGAAGCCGGGGCCGGCCCAATCAAGCTCGACCAATTTGCCGCTTGCCAGGTCGTCATTCACGGCGATTCTGGGCAAAAAGGTGACGCCTAGGCCGCAGATTGTACATTGTTTTATGGCGCCTACACTCGATAATTCCATAATGGACCCGGGTTTTACGCCATGCTCCTTAAACATCGAGAGAATCAACGGGCGGTAGCCGCAGCCCGGTGAAGTAAGAATGATGCATTCCTTAGCAAAATCCTGAGGTTCAATTCTGTGCTTATGGGCCAGCGGATGAAGGGGACTGGCTACCATAATCAGCGTTTCCTCATGCAGGGTCCGTACTGTCAACTCCGGGGCTGTGATTTTGTCGGTCAGCACCAGGGCAATATCAATATGATTGGCTTTGATTAATTCAATAAAATTCTCGCAGCTGTCTGTTTGGACCCGTATTTCGACAAACGGGCAGAGCTTGCGGTAGTGAGTCAGTATTTGGGGCAAGCGGTAGACGCACAGGGTTTCCGCTGCGCCAATACTCAAAATGCCGCGAAACACGTCGGGAGAAAATTCTCCTTTGGCTCTTTCGCATAAGTCAAGAATATGGCTGGCATTTTCCCAAAACTTCTTTCCTTCGCTCGTTAATTGAATGCCTCGTCCCAGGCGCTCAAAAAGTTTCACCTGCAACTCCTCCTCGAGCTGGCGGATCTGACCGGTGATATTGGATTGCGCGTAGCCCAGCTTTACCCCTGTCTTGGTAAAGTTGAGCGTTTGGGCCGCTGTGCAAAAAATCTGCAGTTGACGCAGTTCCATAAGTACCCTCCACTATCGATCAGTAAAAGTGATTATATCAATATGAAACAATCATTTCTGCTCTAAGTAACTCCATGATATACTACAGAAAATAATAAGTCCAGGTTTTTTCACGAGACAGACAGTATTTACTGCCGGCAACGGAGCAGCAGGGCCATTCATGATAATGCGTCCAATTACTTTATAAAGGGTGAGGGAAAATGAGTAACGTCTTTTACCGGGCTGTCAATAAACAGCTGTTAGAGGTAGACCGCGGCGAAGGAATTTATTTGTATGATACGGCGGGCAATAAATATATTGACGCCTGCGCCGGCGCTGCCGTAGCCAACTTAGGCCATGGCCATCCGGCTATTCTTCAGGCCATAACGGAGCAGGCCGGGAAAGTGGCCTTCAGCCATTTGTCGCGCTGGACCTCCCAGCCGGTTCAGGCGGTAGCTGATCTGGTGGCCGGTTTGGCGCCCGGTTCCTTAAACAAACTCTATCTGGTGTCAGGCGGTTCCGAAGCCACCGAGGCAGCGCTTAAAATGGCCAGAGGCTATTTTGTTGAACGTGACGGGCAAAGTTCAAAGTATCGTATTATCTCCCGCTGGAAAAGCTTTCACGGCAATACCCTGGGCTCCCTGTCCATGACGGGTGACAAGCGCCGGAAAAAATATACCCCGCTGTTGTTAAACTTTCCGCATATTGCGCCGGCCTATTGCTATCGCTGTCCTTTCGGCCAGTGTCAGGATACCTGCCAGGTGGACTGTGCCCATGATTTGGAACGGGCGATTAAGATGGAGGGCGCCGAGTATGTGGCGGCCTTTATTGCCGAGCCGGTGGGCGGGGCCGCCTGTGGCGCCATTGTTCCCCATAAGGAGTATTTTAAAATAATCCGGCAGATATGCGATCATTATGATATTTTGCTGATTGATGATGAGGTGATGGCCGGTTTTGGCCGGACCGGCACCATGTTCAGCATCGAAGACTTTGGCGTGGTGCCTGACATGATCTGTGCCGCAAAGGGTATGAGCGCCGGTTATTCCCCGCTGGGCGCCGTAATTGCCGCCGATGAAATCTATAATACCTACAAAAATGGGTCAGGCGTGTTCGTGCACGGCCACACCTATGGCGGCAATCCCTTGTCGGCTGCCGTTGCTTTGGCCGTAGTCAAGACGCTGCTTAGGGACAAACTAGTGGAGAATTCCCGGGCGGTTGGCGAGTACTTGCTGACGCAACTGCAGGAAAAGCTGCTGCCTTTTGCTTTTGTCGGCGACGTACGCGGCAAAGGCCTGCTGCTCGGCGTAGAAATCGTCCGGGATAAGGCCACCAAAGAGGCGTATCCGGTGGCGCTGGGCATGGCGGAAAAACTGACAGTTACTTTAATTAAACATGGGGTTATCGTGTATCCGGGTACCGGCAATGCCGACGGCGAAAATGGGGACCAGTTCCTCTTGGCGCCGCCGCTGACAATTACAAAAGAGCAGGCCGATGAACTGGTAGAAAAAATGACAGCCGGTTTTAAAGAGTTCGCTACGGCTATTAGCGCTGTTAAGTAAGAGGTGGTATTGTGGAAAAATTAATTATTACCATTGCCCCGACCGGGAATGTGCCTACTAAGGCAATGACGCCGCATGTCCCGGTAACGCCGGCGGAAATCGCCGCCGATATTATAGCCTGCTATAAAGCCGGGGCGGCAGTCGCCCATATTCATGCCCGGGATGAACAGCAAGCCCCTACGACCGAGCGCCAGTACTTTGCCGAAACGGTGCGTCTGCTGGCTGACGGCGACTGCCCTATCATCAAACAAATTTCCACCGGGGCCCGCGGCGGCAAAACCGGCGAAGCCCGCGCCGAGGCTTTGACTCTACAGCCGGAGTCTGCCAGTCTGGCTACCGGTTCTTCCAATTTCCCGGCCAGCGTCAATGCCAATGATCCTGGTTTGGTGGAATATATGGCCAAGGTCATGCTGGACAAAAATATTAAACCGGAGATCGAAGTTTTTGATACGGCCATGATTTATAACGCCGTTGCCTTGCAAAAGGCCGGCCTGCTCAAAGGCCCGCTGCTGTTTAATTTGGTTTTAGGGGTAAAAGGCTCCCTGCCGGCCTCAGCCAAAAATCTGTTCTTCCTTGTAGACAGTCTGCCGGCTGATGCAATCTGGAGTGTTTCGGTAATCGGGCCGCACCATGTAAATTTATCGGCGGTTGCGATTGCGCTGGGCGGTCATGTCCGGGTGGGGATCGAGGACAATATTTATTACACCAAGGGGGTACTGGCTACCAATACCGCTTTGGTGGCAAGAGCCGCCGGTATCGCCAAAAGTATCGGCCGGGAGCTGGCGACACCTGACGATGTCCGGAGAATCTGGGGTATTTAGCCAGCTAACGGTAAAAGCCAGTTTACATGCAGACCCGGCATAAGTTCTACCTCTGACGGTCTGGGGTGTCGGTTCGGGGCAGGGTGTCATTGAAAGCGGAGAAAACCAACTTTAATCCTTGGGAAAGCAGGGATTGAAGTTGGTTTATTTGTCTTTGGCAAGGCGTAACCCGTTGGGGGAAGATAAAAAGCTTTTCGCATCTGGTTGTCGACATATCTGGTCAAATACCGGCACATGCAATATATTAAAATGGGAATGTGGCGTCAGTGCCATATACGCAGGGCTTCCATGTGTATGGGAGGTGTTTGTGATGCCTGCTCCGATCGGTCCGGTGGCTGCCGGCTGGATGGGTTTGATTCTGCTTGGCTATCTTGTTGGCGTAATAACCGGCCTGTTTGGCATTGGGGGCGGATTTTTACTGACCCCGTCTTTAAAAATAATATTTAATATTGCGTATCCGGCTGCTATTGGCAGCAGTCTGCTGCAGATTTTTTGCACTTCCGTGCTAGCTGCATACAAGCACTGGCAGAATAAAAATCTGGACACCAAAATGGGCGCGATTACCGTGACCAGCAGTCTCATCGGCACAGAAGGCGGCGTGCAGCTGCTGCGGCTTTTTAATGCGCAAGGCAGTGTCGCCATCAGGGGGCATTCTATTCTTTTAACTGATTTGCTGGTCAGTCTCTGTTATCTGCTGCTATTAATCCCCGTCGCGGTCTTCATGTATCGCGAGGCTTGTGCCAGCAACCAAAAGGGACTGTCCGAGCCGGATACTGTGCTAGGGCATGCTGTCAGGAAGTGCCCGTGGCCGCCATTTACGGCTTTTAAGCAATCTGACATCCCGCGCTTAAGTGTCTGGATGCCAATTATGTTAAGCGTGTCAGTAGGACTGTTTACCGGCCTGCTGGGCGTTGGCGGGGGATTTATCAGCTTTCCCTTATTAGTGTACGCTCTGCGCATGCCGACGAAAACGGCGGTAGGAACAAGCACGGTTATGGTTCTCCTGGCAAGCGGCTACGGCAGCTTGCGTTATATGCAGGCCGGCAACGTTAATTTTCAGCTGGTGCTGTTTTTGTTAGCCGGTTCGATCCTGGGCGTCAATACCGGGGTAAAACTGGCCGGTAAAATCGGCTCCTGCCATACCCGCAAATATTTTTCCGGGTTAATGGTACTCGCTATTGTATTAATCGCCTGTGACTTGTTTAAGCGTCTGATCCTGTAAGGATACGGGGGGACGGTTCTTTCGTTTCCTTCGAGCAAAGGAGAAGGGTATCTTGCCTGCTGTTCACAAGCATTGCTGGGATACGAGGGGACGGTTCTTTTGTTTCCTTTCAGCAAAGGGGCAAGAGGATTTTGGCTGCTGTTCACAAGCAGTGCTGTATTCGCTCATAGGCCCAGTCCAGCTCGGCTTGCGTAATGATCAGCGGCGGCGCAAAGCGAATGATGGTTTTATGGGTCTCCTTGCAAAGCAAACCGCTTTCTTTCAGCTTTTCACAATAGGGACGGGCAGGGACGGTGAGTTCCAGACCAATAAACAGGCCTCGGCCGCGTACTTCCCGGATGACAGGACTCTTAAGCTGCTGCAGTTTAGCAAGAAAATACCGGCCCAGGTGCAGGGATTTTTCCACAAGCCGTTCCTCGGCCAATACCTCCAGACCGGCTATTGCCACCGCGCAGGCCAGTGGATTACCGCCGAAAGTGGAGCCGTGGGAGCCCGGGGTAAATACACCGAGAATATCGCTGTCGGCGGCCACCATGGAAATCGGGAAAACGCCGCCGCCTAATGCTTTGCCCAGCAGATAGACATCGGGCACCACGTTTTCCCATTCACAGGCAAATAATTTGCCGGTCCGGCCAAAGCCGGTCTGAATTTCATCCGCCACAAACAGTACGTTGTTTTCCTGGCAGAGTTGGTAGGCCTCACGCAGAAAGCCTGCCGGCGGCATGATGATGCCGGCCTCGCCCTGAATTGGCTCCAGCAAAAAGGCGGCTGTATTGGCGGTAAGTGATCGTTTCAGCGCGTCAATATCGCCGTAGGGTATCAGGGTAAAGCCGGGTGTGAACGGTCCAAAGCCGGTCTGGTATTCCGCCTCGGCAGAAAAAGAGGTAATAGTTACCGTGCGGCCATGAAAATTACCCTTACAAACAATAATTTCCGCCTGGTTCGCCGGAACCTGCTTGCATTGATACGCCCAGCGCCGTACGGCCTTTATGGCCGTCTCAACGGCTTCCGCACCGGTATTCATTGGCAAAAACATATTCTTGCCTGTTAGTTTGGCTAATTTTTCATACAAACGGCACAACTGCTCATTATGAAACGCCCGTGACGTTAACGTAACCTTATCGGCCTGATCTTTCAGCGCCTGTATTATTTTGGGATGCCGATGGCCATGGTTTAAAGCGGAATAAGAGCTTAGCATATCCATATACCGCTTGCCCTCCGGGTCCTCAACCCATACTCCCGCAGCCTTGGTAATGACAATGGGCAGCGGCTGGTAATTGTGCGCTCCCAGTAACTCGGTCTGTTGAATAATTTGTTCCGACAATGCCATACGATCGCTCTCCTTATTTGATCAATAACTAAGCTACTATAGCTTATTGCAAAATCTATGCCAGCTTGATAAAAATAAAAAAATATGGTTTCGCAACGGCCAAGGGTCCGGTTCTGGCGGTTTCTGGCCAAGAGAAAAGGTTCTTTTTACCTGCCAAATTGTTTGCACTGCAAATAATTTGGCAGGATTTCATATTATGGCAGGGTCAACATAACGGCTACTAGCAAGAGTCCGGCAGTAGCTGCAAATATTTTTGCAGGTGCTGCCGGACTCTTGTGGATATTACTTGAGTTTATGCTTCCTCATTTTATGCTGCAACGCTTGGCGGGTAATATGTAAGAGCCTGGCAGCCGCGCTGATATTTCCTTTAGCCTGCTGCAAGACGGCAAGGAGCATAGTCCGCTCCAAGGTATTGAGCTGTTCATTCAAATCCCCGTTTGGGGCAGCGGCTGGCGTTGTTTCACCAGGCGGACCAGGCGTGGCTTGCGGCAATTTCTCGCGGAACAGCATGGGCAGGTGGGCAAAATCAATGACAGTACGGTCAGTCATCATATTCATGGCTCCCTCAATGACATGCTGCAATTCCCGCACATTTCCCGGCCAGCTGTAGGTCTGAAATACGCTGTGTACAGCCGCAGCGACAGTGCGCACAGTAAGACCCAGCCGGCTATTGTATTTGTCAATAAACGCCTTTATGTATAAGTCGAGATCTTCTTTATGGTCGCGCAGCGGCGGTAGCTGAATGGTAACAACGCTTAAGCGGTAAAACAGATCTTCCCGTAGTTTTTGCCGGGCAATGGCCGCGTCGGGCGTAGTATTCATCGTAGCAATGATGCGCACGTCGATCTGGCTTTCCTGGCTTGCTCCCAGGCGCCTGACTGAGTTTTCCTGTATTACCCGCAGCAGCTTGGCCTGCAAATCCAGCTCCATGGAGTTGATTTCATCCAGCAAGACCGTGCCGCCGTGAGCCTGCTCAAATAAGCCGGGACGGTCGATGGCCCCGGTGAAGCCGCCCTTGGCCGTGCCAAACAGCAACCCTTCCAGCAACTGCCCGGGCAAGGCCGCGCAGTTAATGGCCACAAACGGTTTGTCTTGGCGGGGACTTAAATTATGAATGCTTTGGGCAAACAATTCTTTGCCAGTGCCTGTTTCGCCGCAAATGAGCACATTGGATGCCGTTCGCGCCGCCTGCCGGGCATAATTTACAGCAGTCTGCAGGGCCTCACACTGCCCGATAATATCCGCCAGTGTATAGCGGGTACGGGTGTGAGGCGCCAGGGCGGCTTTCTTGCGCCGGGTATGGCGGTTTCCCTGCAAATCAACTACCTTTTCCGCTAACGTTTTTATATAAGTAATGTCTTTGGCGATCTCCAATGCGCCAAAGACTTTCTCTTCAAGCAGCAAGGGCCTGGTGCTGTTTACCGTAACAATTTGCCTGCCGTTGGCGTTGGTGTAGGTCTGCTGCCGGTCCGGCAGCGGCTGGCCGGTTTGTAATACGGTTAACAGCGTACTGCTTTCGGTTTTCAGATAGGGCATGGCCTGCAGCAGCTTTTTGCCGATAATATCGTTTTTCTCCACACATTCCAGTCTAGCCATCCTGTCATTATAAAGAATGGTGGTTCCACTCTGGTCAACGACATGGATGCCGACATCCAACAAATTTAAAATATGCTGATATAATAATATTTGTTTTTCAGCGTACGCCAGCCTGGCAGCCGGATCTTCCCTATCTAAGCAAGATCCGGCCGCGGCGTCTTTCCTGCTGTCCTGCACATCCCTTACCTCCTCCGGTATACAGTTGTGTAAATGAATGCAGCGAATGGCGGCGAATTTCTCTTGGCCTTTACAAAAAGCGTATAGACAATCAGGTAAGATGTCAAGCCTTTTGGGCGTTGCTATAAAGCAAAAGTCCGCTCCGTACACAGAAGCGGACTTGCCGGCAACAGGACAAAAATAGGGGAATTGCTTTGGTTGTCTATCGGCCGCGGCAAAAAAACTGTCATTGAAGACGCCTCAGGCAATCGTAACGCTGTTGCTCCATTTGCCGCACTGATCCCCCCAGCGCGCCATGATCCGGCCATTCATCATGATCTCAACGACTTCACACTGGTTGCCGCAACCGCTGCACTCAAAACTGCGCGGGGCATAGTCGAAATCGATAATGTCAAAGCCGCGAAAAGCAGTTTGCTGACTCTGGCTGATATGTTCCCTGGCCAGTATGGCGGCGCCGATAGCGCCCATAACATTATAATGAGGCGGAATCACAACCGGAAAGCCCAGTGCTTGCTCAAAGGCTCTTTGCATACCTTGGTTGGCGGCTACGCCGCCTTGAAACAGAACCGGTCCCAGCAGTGGTTTGCCTTTACCGACATTACTGAGATAATTCCTTACCAAAGCATGACACAGACCATTAAGGATGTCAGCAATCTGATGCCCGGTTTGCTGCTTATGAATCATATCGGATTCGGCAAAGACGGCGCAACGGCCGGCAATCCGCACCGGCGTTGCTGACGTAAGCGCAATAGCGCCGAAGTCCTGGATAGGAATATTAAGCCGGGCGGCTTGCTGATCCAGAAACGATCCGGTGCCGGCGGCGCAAACGGTATTCATGGCAAAATCCGTGACTACTCCGTTCCGGATCAGGATAATCTTCGAGTCCTGGCCGCCGATTTCGAGGACGGTCTGTGCGTCAGGCACGGTATGCATTGCGGCAACGGCATGGGCCGTGATTTCATTTTTGACGATATCCGCCCCGACAACTACCCCGGCCAGGTGGCGGCCGCTGCCGGTAGTTCCCGCCCCGCATACGGTTATGGCCGGGTTTCTGTCTTTGATTTGCCGCAAGCCGGTTTGTACGGCAGTTATTGGCTTTCCCTGGGTACGAATATATAACGTATCAAGTACCTTGCCTAATTCATCGAGAAGCACGACGTTGGTACTTACCGAACCTACGTCGATACCTAAAAAAACGTGCATAACAACCTCCTTGTCTGCTGCTGTATTTTCAGTATGCCTTAGCCGGGAATAATTATACAAATGTTACCAGCCTACTGCCTGGCAGCTCAGTACTTAAATGACAAATTATTCCACTCATATTCCGGTATAGTCTGTACAACAATAGGGAAGGGTCCATTAAACTAGTGACTGGAGGTTGAAGCATGACTGTCAAGAAAGATCTAGAGAAGGCGCTGGCTGCTGCTGAATCAGCCAAGGGTACCTACGCTACCTTTGCCGCATCCACGGATGACCAAAGCGCGAAAACCATGTACCAGCAAATGTCCCAGGACATGGAGCGGCATGTTGCCCAGATTAATAGCCGCTTAAGTTCCACAGCCGAAAATAAGCTGAATAGTCAGCAGCAATAAACAGGGAAAAGGGAGGTAGCAACTACCTCCTTTTTTTATTTTACGGCAAGAATGTAAAGGAAAAGGCTCGCCGGGATAGAATCAATTGATAGTTAATCAATAGTTTAGCTATGCCGGCTTGCTGCAGGCTAGTTTACTACGCCGGCATAAGGAAGAACCGGTTTGTTTTTGAAACGGAACCAACATGGATGACTGTTGCTGATTCCAGCAATATGCTACGGGGGCGATAAAATGGCAAACAATCTTACAGATGAAATAAAAGGTTTTGCCCTGGCAGCCGGTGCGGATCTGGTGGGGATCGCCGACCTGGCCAGAATCAGGGGCATAGAGACTATTCCCGCTGATTTACTCAGTTCGTTTAGCACGGCGGTGGTAATCGCCTTTCAGTTGTCACCGGAGATTTTCCGGCAGATGGCGGATGAGCCGACTGCGCTGTATGCTCATCAGTATGCGGCAGTCAATCAGTTGCTGGACCAGATTAACCTGCGGCTGCAGAGCAAATTTCTGACCAGAGGCTATAAAGCCCTGGCCATACCGGCGGCGCAAACCCTGGATCGGAAGATCTGGCTGGGGCATATATCGGCGAAAGCCGTGGCCAAAGCGGCCGGCCTGGGCTGGCAGGGCAAGAGTTCGCTCCTGGTAACCCCGCAGTATGGCCCGCGTGTTCGCCTGGCCTGTCTGTTAACCGACGCGCCCCTGATGCCGGACCCGGTAGCCGCCAACCGCTGCGGCGGATGCACCAAGTGTCGGGAGGCCTGCCCGGCGGGAGCCATCCACGGCAGCGTATGGACAGAAGGTCCAAACGCCAGGGAGGAGGCCCTCGATGTACCGAAATGTGTTGACCGGCTGCGGGTAATCGCCCAACGCCAGGGACGCGAGGCTTATATTTGCGGCGTCTGTATTAAAGTGTGCCCCTGGGGCAGTCAATCACATAATAAATAAAATATTGTATTGTAATATAACTTATCTATGGAGTAGAATGTACCTAAATGCAGCATGGGGAGGGGATGACAGGCTTGGAACCCAAAGAGTATTTTCAACAGCTATCAGATGCTGTTGTGGAGATGGCTGAAGAGAAAGCAGCAGCCCTTGCCGCCGAAGTAGTCAGACAAAATATTGACGCCTTTGCGGCAATCGAACAGGGACTTTCGCACGGCATGGCCAGGGCCGGGGTTCTTTACGAAGAAGAGGAATATTTTATTCCCGAGTTGCTTTTGTGTGCGGATGCCATGTATGCCGGCTTACACGTGCTAAAGCCGCATTTGCAATCCAGCGGCGAAGAAAAAGGCAAAATTGTCATTGGCGTTGTCGAAGGCGATACGCATGATATTGGCAAGAACATTGTAAAAATGATGCTCGAAACTGCCGGGTATCAGCTGATTGACCTGGGCAGGGATGTTCCGCCGCCGAAATTTGTTGCTGCCGCCAAAAAGGAGCAGGCGCAGATGATCGCGGCGGCTACCCTTATGAGCACCACCATGGATAAAATGGGGGAGATTATCAAATTGCTGGAGGCTGACGGCCTAAGGAAAAGCCTCAAGGTCATCGTCGGTGGCGGACCGGTGTCACCTGGCTTTGCCAAAAAGATTGGTGCGGATGCCTATGCGGCCAATGCCACCGACGCAGTCCGCCTAGCCGCAGAACTGATTTAAGAATAAGAAAGGAAGCGTTTAGTTGATAAGCGCAGTGATGAGGTGAGTCTTGATGCGTAAAGACCAGATGACGCCGCTCGAACGGATAGCTGCTTATAATAAGAAGGAAGCTGTGGACCGGCTGCCTTGCATTCCATCTGTGGGCAACGGTGCGGCCAGGGTAATTGGGGCAAAAATCTCCCGGTTTAGGAATAACGGGGCTTTAATTGCTGAAGCTCAGATCGAAGCGTACCGATTATTCCAATATGATGTTGTACGGATTTTTACCGACCTGTATGTGCAAGCCGAGGCGATGGGAGCCAAGGTGGTGTATCCGCTTGATGAAACCGCGCATTTGGACAGCCCGGTGATTCAGGATATTGCTGAGTTGGACAGGCTGCAGCCCCCTGATCCGTATAAAGACGGGCAGCTTCCCGAATTTCTCAAGGCCATGAAAATCGCCTTAGCCGAAGTTGGCCGGGAAGTAGGCGTAGTCGGGTCGATTACCTGCCCGTTTACGACCGCATCCTTTCTTATCGGCACCGAACCATTAACCAAATTGATGCTGCGTGATCCGCAAGCCGCGCATAAGCTCTGTGAAGTGGCCCTGGCAGCGAATATCCGGTGGGCGGAAGCGATTCTGGACACCGGCTGCGGCGTAACGCTGAGCGATCCTGTGGCCTCTTCCACGCTCATCAGTCCCAGGGCATTCCGGGAATTCGCCTTTCCGTATCTGAAGCGCCTGATCGGTTATATAAATTCCCGGGGGAAATCCGCTACTTTACATATCTGCGGCAAAACCAACAAGATCTGGCAGGACATGGCGGACACCGGTGCGGCCTGTCTTAGCCTGGATAATGTGATTGATATGGCTGCGGCCAAAGAGCAGGTCGGCGGCAGAGTCCGGCTGACCGGGAATGTGGACCCGTCGGCCGTAATGCTGCAAGGCTCGGCCGGGGATGTAAGGCAGGCGGTAATCGACTGTGTGGAGAAGACTTTTGACTCGCCCAAGGGGTATATCGTGTCCTCCGGCTGCAGTTTGCCGACCGAGGTGCCGTTTGCCAACATTCATGCCATGATGGACACGGTCAGAGAAATCGGTTATCCTGTCACCCAGGATAAATTGGCCATGCTAAGACGAACGCAATAATTTCCAGAGGAAACGAGGGGAAACGGGGGGACGGTTCTTTTGTTTCCTTGGTGGGTGATCTCATTTGCGGTTGTTATTTGCAGAGAAAGCTTGCATCAGGATAATTCCTGTGATATCTTAAAAAAATGAGCCACACCCCCGTTAATTCGTACAATCAATATTTAGCAGTAGCAAAGGTAGGAGAAGTGGTATGGAACAGCAATCTTTAAGTCGCACCAAACAACTGGTCTATGCAGCATTGGGCATTGCCCTCGTTTTTATTTGTACAGTATTTGTAAACATTCGTCTTCCCATTGCCGCCAATGGCGGTTTGGTCCATTTGGGGAATGTACCCCTCTTTATTATCGCTATTCTTTACGGACGCAGGTTTGGCGCCTTGGCGGGCGGAATCGGCATGGCTCTGTTTGATGTGGTGGGCGGTTGGTTTTTATGGGCTCCGTTTACTTTGGTGATTGTCGGTTTCATCGGGTATACAGTCGGCGCTATCTGCGAAAAGAACCAGAGCATGACGGCATATGTCCTGGCCATGGCGGCGGCCTGTCTCATTAAGGTGGTCGGTTATTATGGCGCCGAAGGGATTATCTACGGCAACTGGCTGGCCCCGATGACGTCCATTCCCGGTAATCTCGTTCAGATTGGCGTGGCGGCCGTTATTGTGCTGCTTGTCCTGCCCAAGCTGAGAAAGCATGTGCATGGTTTTAAATTCTAGGCAATACTCTCTTTAAAAGAAACTCCTGCTTATATCCTTGTGATTTGGCAGGAGTTTGTGCTTTTTTTCCGGAATTCTTAGACTAAGTCTATATTTTTAGCAAAAGGAAGCAGACTCATGAAAAAACACTTGAATATTTTCTTCCCGCAATGGCAAGGCGGCGGTCAGGTTAAAGCCACCTACGACGGCGCTGTTGCCATCAAAAAACAGTACCTGGGCCAAACCACGGTCTGCGACGTTACCGTAAGCCTGGAAGAGGCTTGCAGTCTAGAAAATGATATTATCGGCTACAAGTCGATAATGACTCAGCTGGCGGAGTGCAAGCAACTGATCCTGCAGGCTGAGCCCGCAACTATTTTTACTGTTGGCGGCGGCTGTGACGTTGCCCTTGCCCCCGTCTCTTATTTAAACAGCAAAGCACAGGGGAATATTACCCTGCTGTGGCTTGACGCCCATGGCGATCTCAATACCCCGGAATCCTCCATGAGTAAAGCGTTTCACGGCATGCCGCTCAGAACGCTGCTGGGTGAAGGGGACCCGGGAATTTTACAGCAAGTATTTTCGACACTGCTGCCTTCCCAAATTATTTTATTGGGGACCCGGGATCTTGATGCTGCCGAAGTACAATATATTGCAGGCAGGAATA